>NZ_VATN01000008.1:0-59929 GCF_005781105.1 Escherichia sp. E2586 | reverse complement strand
AGTTTTTGTTGACCACTACAATTCACATCTTTCAGAATCGCGAAATTCATTTCGTAATTGGGATTGGCATTATACATTTTATAGTCCTTACTTTATAAAATTCACAGGAAGAGGGAATTACGTAAATACTGAGAGTACATAAACGCCGTGCCACGGCATTAATAAACGAGGTAACCAGCAGTACAGACAACCTGATAAAACTGTTTGGTATTACCTCATTACAATGAGGTAATACTTCAGAATACAGTGAGGCTCTCTTAAACAGAGGACCAGTAAGAATTACAATGGCAAAAACACACCTCAATATAATTGAATTTAAGAAAGCACCATTCAATCACTTACAGGAAGTAATCTGATCTTCACAAAAGTCAGCTATCGAATAGCCACAGGCAACATCGCTATTAATATTGCCGTACCATTAAGTAAAAACAGAGACTCTGCAGAGAGAGCCTACAGATATTTAACCTCACAATAAGAAGATTATTTATACAGAAAATATTATATTTACCCATACTTATAAACTGTAATGGAGCTATAACGTACGAACTAAAGACAATATACTCTAATAGTGTTCTGGTACGTAACTAGTGTTAAATACAAACCAGACATACATTCAGTGGATTAACTATCTCAATATTACGCTATGAGCGTAGTAACATAATTTACATATAACTAAACCCCATACACCTCCACACTGTAGTATATGGGATAGACGCATTACGCACATACAGAATACTCAGCATAACATAAAGAGGAGTGACATTACGATAAAAAGAGACAACATAACAGATAACATAACTCCCATTAATAATACTAATTAACCTAAATTATTTATTGAACACGAAAACAATGAAGGTCCCACCTCACCTCAGACTAAAGCCGACAATATCCTGAGCAACACTCTATCCAATAGTAAATAGTGGTTACACCAGTTATATTTACTGACTGACCTGTACCAGAGTTTTCTAATACAACAACGCTGACATGGTAAAGGCATTAGTCTCCTCCGCAAGTAGCAGAGGAGACTATATGTTACTCAACGATTAAGTCGTTCAGAGGTCAAAGTTAGGTGCGACACACAACGTTTTTCCCTCAATAACCGGTACAACTCTGTTTTGTTCATACAGTAAATCCAGTAACCAGTTGATTTTATCCTTTTTCCGGAAACGGTTCGGACCACGCTGTAAAATATCATTTTTTTTCATACAGGGGATCCCCTTCTCAATGCAATAGCTTTTTATCCAGTTGAAAAGTTCAAGCTCCTCTGGAATGAGTCGCACAGGTACGGTCAGGGCAGGGTTGTCAAAAGTTAACGGATTAGACAACCGCACATACTCATTACCGTACCATATTGCTAATTCTCTCGCCATTTCTGCAGTGTAAGGGGAAATGTCCCCCTCTTCACCGCTCGAATGGTGAATAAGTCCTGCCAGTCTTGCCATATACTCTGCATTTTTAGCAGCATATTCCCGGCAATGTCTTAAAGGCCCCAATCCCCCCAGCTTCGATTCCACATCGTTGTAATAATCCGTCCAGATTCTGGCAGCCTGAGGAGAAAAGTGAAGGCAACGTCGTTCACCACTCATCGCCAGATTTTCATCAATAAGCTCATTGATCCTCTGTTCAAACAAATCCTGATACTGTGATGAATAATTATCTCCGGTTATTATCCTTGTCCCCTGCGTTGATGTTGGTTGACACATCAAAAACCTTGCATGATGTCCTGACGTTTTCACAAGTTCTTTTTTTCGCGTACAAAAACCTTTCTGGTAAACATCAGGCTGAATCATCACCGATACCGTCAGTCTTGGATCCTTCAAAATAATTCCGGGAGATGATTTCCTGTCGATGAAAAGAGAACCACCATCCCACAAAGAGTTAAGTATTCCAAGTTTACTCATTGCCCGGCCGTCAAAAATTATTCCTCCTTCACTGGATACAAGAGCAAAAGAGCGATTGCTGTCGGAATAATATTTTAACATTCCCTCTATCGTTGTCTCATTGAAAATTGTCCGGCGTATCTGCGGCGGAACAGGACATTTATTCAGATGTCTTTTAAGCTCTGACTCTGTTGCCTTACAATCTTTACCGGCGCGAATTTCTTTATGCAATTTTGACTCCAGTGCTTTTTGCTTTTGCTCCCATATTTCCTTTTCTGTACTGTAATTCTCAACCAGTTTCGCGTATTCTTCCGCCAGGGCTTCATCCCTGAGATAAAATGCTTTCATAAACACTTTATCCACGGTCGTTTTCCTTTCACCGGAATCAGCCAGAATCAGAGAGTAAAGATTAACAGGCCCACGTAAATTTCCAGGTCTGCACACGTCAATCTGATTCTGACAGGCACTTGAGAACGCTGTTAATGCGGATGTCGCCACCATAGCCAAAGGTGCCTGTGTATTTTTTTGAGTTTCAATTATTGCATTTCTCACCAGCGGTGGTAGTGCATATATCGGATAAGGATTTTCTGGTGCAAGTAAGCACATAAAAGCCTCTCTTTTCATTAATGGGTTAGTAAAGTAGCAGCAACTCCCGCTATAATAGCGAAATAGCTGCTGTTCAGACCTAATGTTCTGAGAAATACAGAATATCTGTAGATCTGATGTTTAATAAACCGATAAGGTTAATTCAGTTCATACTGTGTTATTTACCACGAAATATCATTCATGTTTCTCATTCTTAACACCTCCTAAAATTATTTCACTAACACCTTCCCCCCGGTCTTTTTCCTTTCTCAGGAATCAGCCAGAACCATAGTGTAAATATTAACAGGCCCACGTAAATTTCCGGGGTTGCACACGTCAATCTGATTCTGACAGGCAATTGACATCGCTGTTAATAATGATGTGGTAGTCATAGTCAGAGATGCTTTTTCATTGTGTTGAGTTTCAATTATTGCATTTCCAGTCATTGATGGTTGCGCATATACTGGATACGGAGTATCCGGTTTGATGTAAGACATAAATATTTCCTTTTTTCGTAATAACTTTCGGTTATAGCAGCTATTTCCGCTACAATAGCAACAATAGCTGCTATACAGACTGGATATACTGAAAATACAGACAGTTCATCTGGTCTGTATCCAGCAGAGAAGGTCACTTAACAACCATCCGCAAGATTTCTTTCCGATAGACTTACGTGATGGAAATGTTCCCTCCCGTTCAAGTTTCCACGCTTGTGTACGAGAAATTGACGTGATCTCATATCGTTCCTTTTCACGTACCAGTCTGTCGCATTCAATCCCATAAGCTTTCAAAATGACCAGACGCTGTTCATCTGTTAATGGAAGCCACATACTACCCTCCTGATATATCAATACTTTTTATTTCCGGCATGAGCATGAAATGACTAAGTTTCCCGGATAAACAATGAGTGAAAGTCACTGTCATTCATCCAGCCAACACCTTGCAAATAAATGTAATACTATGATTTTTATAGGTCAAAATACTGAATTGCAATGTTAAAATGGCTTTTAATAGAAAAAATAAAGACATATAGAGCCAAATAAAAATAAACTACGACAAATAAAAACAAAAAATTAATATTAAAAATCCATTATGACGATTTCTATTGACTAAAATCAGGTTGGGATATATAAATAAATCCATGTAAAATTCAAACAAGGCATGGAGGAGTCGCAGGAAGGTGAAATATTTCCATCTAATTTGTGATAATCATCACAAAAATAAGCTACAACAAGCGGAGGAAAAGACAATCTGTTGCTGAACAGACAGAAGCAGGCTACGAATGATCGGAAAATGAAGTAAATACGCTTATACAGAAGACGCAGGGGTAACTGACGGAGACAATCACAATCAGGAGAAAATGATCGTAAATAATGTATAAAATCTCAGGATATAAACAAATGTACACAAGCTATCCACGTAATCTGCGGCTGGCTCAGGATTAACGTTTCATTTCAGTGGACGACATCGATTCTGTCTGACAGTGGGCCAATATGTGGCAAGCAGAAAACTTCTGACATCATGGTAACTCGGACAATGCAACAAAAGTATGATCGTGTTTTATCTGGCGAATCCCATCCATTCCCTGGCATATACGAGGCGGTTTCCGAACAACTCCTTTTGCTCATCTTTAAGGCTCGTCAGCTATATCAGAATCCAGAATATTGCCCCTGGTTTGAAGAACAGCACAGAGTTCTCTCTGCATTACGTGCTAATACAGAGCTCTTGAGAATATTTAGAGAACAAAGAAACGCGGAAGAACCAGAGCTTATTATTAAAGAATCTACATTACCCCTACTCACTAATTCTAATCTTACAGATGCGCTTAATATTATGTGCCATTTATACAATGGTTTTGATGAAGGAAATATCAGTCTGAAAACCTGGGGGGCGATGCAAGAGGTACAGACAACATCAACCTTTATCAGCCCGGGACCGAGAACCTGGAAAACACCTGAACTGGCAAAGTTTGTAGGAGATGATTTATTTAATATTCTGACTGAATGTAAAGCCTGGAGTTCACCAATTCCAGCAGAAACCCGACAGGGCTATTGCCATCAGGATCTGTCTGTTGCACACTCCTGCACCTCAGAGTTACTGGCACACCTGAATCAATACCATGAAATTGATGAATCAGCAATACTTGCCAGAGTTATTGGTATGACGGTTAACGGATTCTACAAGAAAAATAATACAGACCTCCCAGAATGGCTATCCCCCTTTAAAGAGGAACATAAAATATTCAGAGATTGTCTGGAGCAAAAGACCGAGGATGTAATCAGACTGAAAGAACAACTGTTGAAAACAGGACGTTCAGAATTCGTGAATAATTTGTGTCGGGTCGCCAACTGGTATGAAATTAAGTCAATATACGATGAATATGTCCGTCTTTATGCCAATGAAATCATTGGTTGGTTCAACAAAACCATGGAATATTTTAAACCAACAGATTTTATCCGATATACATGGAAATTCGCAACAGTTACTCCAGATAAAGAGACAGAAACCAAGCATACAACTGCATGGGAAAAGGATTATTGCCAGATAACTATACAACGTGATGAACTTCTGAGATTGATTCACACGAATACCCTTCAGGATGCAGTAATTTATCTTTGCCATTGTCTGCAGAAGAAATACAAGAAATCATCCCAAAATGAGATAGAGTTTCTAGGAATAAAACCTCCGGCATCAGAGAGTGAAATTAATATAACAGATAGTTTTGAATTTTATTCTCTCCTGGAGCTCAGTAAAGATAATGAGAGGCGGCTGGAAACATTTCAAAAATGGTATGAAAAAAATAAAGTTTTGTTAGAAAGTCATAAACAAAAACGAACAGAGAAGATTGACGTTGCCGTACGACTTGTAGGGCTGAAAGCCTATGATCTGCATGAAGGGATTCCGGATAGTCCAAAACGAAAAGTTAAAGATGGCATAAATGAAGACATCAAAGCCGATACCAGTTTACGCCTGCCAAAGACAAATATAAGTGATACGTCGCTAAACCGTTATCGCCGCACTGTTAAGGAGATTATCAATAACGAAATCGACGCATTCCTGTTGGAACAGAAGAAAAAAAATAAAAGATTTCCCTACAGTGAAGATAGAGATGTGATTCGACCTTTATGGGGAAAATGCCTGACCGGGCAGTAGATCACTGAGGGGATAACAGCCCGGTTATCCCCTGTTTGTTCTGCTTCAGGTTGCCAGAGCTCTAGGAACACGAGGCAATCGGCAAATTATGCGGCTTTTCCATTAACAGATTCGGCCACAAGAACGACAGCGTGTTTGTTTCGCTCAGGATGTTCACTCCAGATTTCTGATTCCGGGATGCTTTCCCCGTCATAACTGATCCGTTCGCCATCAAACGGGTAATACCGTGCGGAATCAGTATCTAAAATAAACACCTTCAGATTCGTTGAACGACGCGCAATATGCTGCCAGAGAGCTTTTCCTCCTTCATATTGCTCGTTATCACTTAATAGTACAACGCCCGCTTTTGTGACTATCGTTTCATAAACAAACGTTGCAAGACCAACATCGCGTACAGCTCCATCGACAACAATCCCTTCAATCTGAGCAACATCCTGTTCTTCCCAGAATTTCTGGACAAACACGCCTTCAAGTCGGGGACGACGCTGAAGCTCCAGAGTGGCAACAACCTTATGGCGAACATCACCATCAATAACAGAAGGTGCAGCTTCGATTACCGCAGCAAACGGAGTCTTTGGATCCCAGATGATCTGGTAAAGCACGCCCTGAATAGTTACTCCATCCAGTATCGAAAAACGACGGGCTACAGTAGCAGGGGAGTAAGACATTGGAATTACAGCCATTTTAGAATCCCCTCTGAGTAATACAGGCACGAAAATTTACCTCAATAATTATAGTAAACAATACCAGAGCCAGGCGCATCAACAATACTCATCAATTGTACTCAAGTCGTACAACGATCAGGAACGCCCTCACCTTCTACCAAACAGATTAACAACATTATTACCTGTCTGCTGTTGGTGGTTATTAACTCGGTCCTCCCAGATCTCAAGTGCTCTGCGTTTTTCTGGCAAATAATCGTATCGATCATAATGTTTTGAACTGACATCGTTCAACGCATGATTTTGAATACGATCGCGGATTTCCTTACTGATTCCAGCTTCTCCCATTAACGTTTTACAGGTCCGACGTAAGTCACGTGCTGTAAAAATTTTAAAGTCAGGATTACAAGCCCGGAAATACATGATAGCGCGAGCCAGACTGTCCGTACGAACCGGACGCTTACCATTAGTCGAAAGCGGGAAAATGTAAGGGCTCGATTTTTCTTTTGTTAACTCCTGCACACAAGATAATTCCTGTAATGCTGATTCAGTCAACGGTATCAAATGTTCTCGCTTATTTTTAGAGACATCCGCAGTCACCAGCAGCGTTTTTTGCTGAAAATCAACATCACACCACTGACTGGCGATCATTTCGAAGGGACGTTGCCCCCCGGTATAGATACAGAATCGGATCAAATGTTGCATCAATAATCCAACGTTGGTTGCTTCAGCAAAATGTTCCATTAGAAAACGCAACTCTTCGAGTGTCAGCCAGGTGTCACCGACTTTTTCAGCAGATGACTGTTTCGGTATCACTGATACCGGATTAGCCTCCAGCCCAAAAGTAATCCCTACACTTGTGTTCATCGGATCGTTATCAGCTTTCAGACCATAGTTAAATGCAGCCATCAGGTAAGAACGGATCCGGTTAGAGTGAACCACTGCACCGCGCTGAATGATCCCGGCCAGGATATGTTTAATCTGTCCGGAAGTCACATCTTTAGCTTTAGTCTCACGGGGGATCACTGTATAGCATTCATTTTCAAGGCGTTTCAGAACATCCTGCCATGTTCTCTTATTATCAATTTTCATTTTGTTAACATAACCATGAATCAATGCTTCAAATGAGCCCTGTGATTGATGGAGTTGTATCCGCTGCTGTTCTGCAAGCTGTTGTCGCTCCAGTTCTGTCTGGGGATCCTTTCCTTCAATGAGCCAGGCACCATACTTTTTTGCCAGTTCATTCGCTGTAGCCAGTTTCATCTCAGGCCATATACCCAATTGAATGAATCTTTCTTTTTTCCCTTTTTCCACGTAATAGCGGAAATAGAAAATTTTGCTGCCAGAAGACTGAACTTTGACGCCAAGTCGTCCAGTGCCACGTTGAGAACTGTTGCTCCAGACATAGAACGATGTCTTTTTTGCTTTCAATGCTCGGATAGCTGTTTCAGTTAGATTGACGGCCATAGAACCTCTTTTCTAAACCAGTAACAATCAAAATAACTCGTAAATTTGGGTCAGGTAATGGGTCAGGTAACGATCGTACAATGGAGAAAAAACGGAACCAAGCGGAAACAGAAGCAATTACATAATCACTTGATTATAAACAATTAATAAAACAATTACGAACAAACCAAAACAATATAGAATGGACTTGCCTCATGACTCATAATCGCTTGGTCGCTGGTTCAAGTCCAGCAGGGGCCACCAAATACAGTAAAGGCTGACGAGAAATCGTCAGCCTTTTTCTTTTCATATATCAGTTACTTCGCGTGCCAGTAAGCCGCTGCGCGTACCCGTTGAGGGTCATACTGTTCCGCTTCAAAGCGACGGCTTAAATTCTTCACCACCTTCCCTTCACCGGTTATCCAGATGAAGTAATCATCGGCAGGGATTTGCATCTGCGCCAGACGCGCATCTACCGCCTGCTCATCATGCGCCAACCATTCGATATTAAAACCATCAAGGTGCGCGAGATAATCCTGACAGGCGTTATCCCGCACGCTGACCAGCGCGGTAACGTGCGGTTTAGCAGCAAGTTTGCTCAACGTTTCCAGGCGGCGGCGTAGTGCGGGCATCCCGGACTCATCGCAAACATACAGCTGATACGCGTAATCTTCCGGCACCACCAGCGAACCGCGCGGTCCTGCCACCGTGAGTTTATCACCCGGTTGCGCCTGCATCGCCCAGCCGCTGGCGACCCCACCGTCGTGAATAAAGAAATCGATCGCCAGTTCATGGCGTTGTTCGTCATACAGCGGCGTATAGTCACGCGACGGTGGACGTGGTCCTTCCGGCCAGACGATCCCCTCTTCCGTTACTGTTGGCGGCACAAAGTGAGCGTCAGATTGAGGAAAGAAGAGTTTGCTGTGATCGTCAAAGCCGCGCGACGTAAAGCCGTCCAGCGCCTCGCCGCCGAGGACAATGCGCTGAAAACCGGCGCTAATGCGCTCAACGCGTAACACAGTCAGTTCACGGAAGCGCAGATCATTGCGAACGCGCTGCGGGTAGCGGGGGGAGTTATTCATTGTTATCGCCTTCGTGATGGTAATCAGATATATCTAAATAAATTTCGCAAATGATAATGATTGTTAATCATGATAAATGCAAGCGATTTGTAGAACTGATATATCTGAAGTATGTGAAGGCATTCAGCGCCATAGCAAGGCTGCCGGATGCGGTGTGAACGCCTTATCCGGCCGACATGTTGAGTACATCTGCGTTCAAAAATCATTTTTACACTTGCAAGAACTCTCACACTAGATATAAATTAGATATATCTAATTAAGCAAAAGGAGGCTGATATGAGCCATCATCACGAAGGGTGTTGTAAACATGAAGGCCAGCCACGCCATGAAGGCTGCTGCAAAGGTGAGAAGTCAGAACACGAGCACTGCGGACACGGTCACCAGCATGAACACGGTCAATGCTGCGGGGGGCGTCGCGGCGGCGGTCGTCGGCAACGTTTCTTTGGTCACGGTGAATTGCGTCTGGTGATTCTGGATATTCTCTCGCGCGATGACAGCCACGGTTACGAGTTGATTAAAGCGATTGAGAATCTGACCCAGGGGAATTACACCCCAAGCCCAGGCGTCATCTACCCGACGCTGGATTTTCTGCAGGAGCAGTCACTGATTACCATCCGCGAAGAGGAAGGTGGTAAGAAGCAGATTGCGCTGACCGAACAGGGCGCGCAGTGGCTGGAAGAAAACCGCGAACAGGTGGAGATGATTGAAGAACGCATCAAAGCACGTTGCGTTGGTGCGGCGCTGCGCCAGAACCCGCAAATGAAGCGAGCGCTGGATAATTTTAAAGCGGTGCTGGATTTACGCGTCAATCAGAGCGACATCAGCGACGCGCAGATAAAAAAGATCATTGCGGTGATCGACCGCGCCGCTTTTGATATTACGCAATTGGATTAATCACCAACTGCCGGATGCGGCATAAACGCCTTATCCAGCCTACGCGCCCCGTTGGCCTGATAAGATGCGCCAGCATCGCATCAGGCATCGTGCTCCAACCGCCGGATGCGGCATACCGATTAATGCAGCACCGTCACCGCGTCTTCCAGTCGGCTGGCGCGGTGTTTCACCATCGCCGACACCTGCGCACTCTCTTCCACCAACTCGGCGTTTTTCTGCGTGATCAGGTTAAGTTCATCCACCGCACGGGTCAGGCTGGAAAGCCCATCGGCCTGTTCCAGCGTTGAATGGCTAATCTGGGCGATCAACTGCGTGACGTTTTTTACCTGCGCCACAATATCATCCATCGTCCGTCCGGCGGCGTGTACCTGCTGCGAACCGGATTGCACCTTATCAGCACTGGCATCAATCAGCTTGCGGATATCGTTGGCAGCATTGGCGCTGCGGCTGGCTAAATGACGCACTTCCCCTGCCACCACTGCAAAACCTTTGCCCTGTTCTCCGGCACGCGCCGCTTCCACCGCCGCATTCAGGGCGAGAATATTGGTCTGAAACGCAATATCGTTAATCAGCGAAGTAATGGTGCCAATGCGCTGGGTACTGTCGGCGATATCGTCCATCGTCTTGATCACCGTGGTCATCGCTTCCCCGCCCTGCACAGCCGCATTACTGGCGGTGATAGAAAGTTTATCGGCAGCCGATGCTGTGGCTGAGTTCTGTTTCACCGACGCCGCCATCTGGTTCATGGTCGCTACAGTTTGCTGGACATTATCTACCGTCTGCTGAGTATGCTCGTTCAGTTCATCAGTGCCTTTTGCCAGCGCCTCACTACCGTTTCTGACGCTGGAAACCTGGCTTGAGACATCATTAATCAACCAGCGACACATCAGGCCAAGCTGCCCTACCGCGCGTAATGTCAGCCCCAGCTCATCGCTGCGATTCAAATGCTCAACACTATTACGTTCTCCGGTCGCCACCTTCAGTGCCTGGCTGGCGACATTTTCTATCGGGCGTACAATTTGCCTTTCAAAACAGGCATTTCCCAACAACATCACTAACGCACAGAGGAAATACGTCACCACCGGGGCAGCGGCAAACCAGAGCATGGCCGCCAGCACGATAAACATCAGTGTCATCACCCCACGCACTCGCCAGCGAAGCGGTAATGACGGCAGTTTTCCCAACCAACCGTTACGTACCACCAGCCCTTTATGCATACGTTTATTGGTACGTCCAGCGTTCAGCGCCTTATACAGCGGCTCTACCGCCGCGATCTCTTCATCCGTCGCCCGGGAGCGAATCGACATATAGCCACTGATTTTGCCCTCGCGCACCATCGGCACCGCATTCGCACGTACCCAATAATGGTCGCCATTTTTGCGGCGATTTTTCACGATACCGCTCCAGGGTTCCCCTTTTTTCAGGGTGTACCACATATCCGCAAACGCCGCTTTTGGCATATCCGGGTGACGCACCATGTTGTGCGGCTGACCCTGTAACTCCTGCAAGGTATAGCCGCTCACTTGCACGAAAGAATCATTGGCGTGGGTGATATAGCTTTGCAGATCGGTAGTGGACATCAGGGTAGTATCGTCAGCCAGCGGGGTATTTTGCTGGGTGACATACGGATGAGAAGACATAATCGCGTCCTGTGCAGGTTATATGGTTGTTAACTTCTTGTCGGAGGTTATGTCGGCCCCGGCGCGGTTATCTTTAGCACTTTAATTTGATTTAGATCGCAATTTGCGATCTAAGCACAAGCTCTAATCCATTGATTTAAAATACTTTCACTCTGTTATTATCCGAAGCCGTTAATTATCTTGCCCAAAAATCAGGCATTTATTGCCCTGAAAGAGTGCATTTGCGCAGCGATAGCAAAATTCCCCCCCCGATAAAATCGTGCAAAATAACGACAACAGTTAACGTTTAGCATTAAATGTTACACAAATGATAATACGATTTGTGTTTATCCCGATTTTCGCGATCGCAGCCGGAGTGGCGCAATCCCTGCAATACTTAAATCGGTATCATGTGATACGCGAGCCTCCGGAGCATATTTTGAACAGGTTACCTTCGAGCGCATCGGCTTTAGCGTGCAGCGCCCACGCCCTGAATCTCATTGAGAAGCGAACGCTGGATCATGAGGAGATGAAAGCACTTAACCGAGAAGTGATTGAATACTTCAAAGAGCATGTCAATCCGGGGTTTTTAGAGTATCGCAAATCTGTTACCGCCGGCGGGGATTACGGAGCCGTAGAGTGGCAAGCGGGAGGTTTAAATACGCTTGTCGACACCCAGGGACAGGAGTTTATCGACTGCCTGGGAGGTTTTGGAATTTTCAACGTGGGGCACCGTAATCCAGTTGTGGTTTCCGCCGTACAGAATCAACTTGCGAAACAACCGCTGCACAGCCAGGAGCTGCTCGATCCGTTACGGGCGATGCTGGCGAAAACTCTTGCTGCGCTAACGCCCGGTAAACTGAAATACAGCTTCTTCTGTAATAGCGGCACCGAGTCCGTTGAAGCGGCGCTGAAGCTGGCGAAGGCTTATCAGTCGCCGCGCGGCAAATTTACTTTTATTGCCACCAGCGGCGCGTTCCACGGTAAATCACTTGGCGCGCTGTCGGCCACGGCGAAATCGACCTTCCGCAAACCGTTTATGCCACTGCTGCCAGGGTTCCGTCATGTGCCGTTTGGCAATATCGAAGCCATGCGCACGGCTCTTAACGAGTGCAAAAAAACCGGTGATGATGTGGCTGCGGTGATCCTCGAACCGATTCAGGGCGAAGGTGGCGTAATTCTGCCGCCGCCAGGCTATCTCACCGCCGTGCGTAAGCTGTGCGATGAGTTCGGCGCACTGATGATCCTCGATGAAGTACAAACGGGCATGGGGCGCACGGGCAAAATGTTTGCCTGCGAGCATGAGAACGTACAGCCGGACATCCTGTGTCTGGCAAAAGCCCTCGGCGGCGGCGTGATGCCGATTGGCGCAACCATCGCCACTGAAGAGGTGTTCTCTGTCCTGTTCGACAACCCGTTCCTGCATACCACCACCTTTGGCGGCAACCCGCTGGCCTGTGCGGCGGCGCTGGCGACCATCAATGTGTTGCTGGAGCAGAACTTACCGGCTCAGGCTGAACAAAAAGGCGATATGTTGCTGGACGGTTTCCGTCAACTGGCGCGGGAATATCCCGATCTGGTACAGGAAGCGCGTGGTAAAGGGATGTTGATGGCGATTGAGTTTGTTGATAACGAAATCGGCTATAACTTTGCCAGCGAGATGTTCCGCCAGCGCGTACTGGTGGCCGGAACGCTCAATAACGCCAAAACGATCCGCATTGAACCGCCACTGACACTGACCATTGAACAGTGTGAACTGGTGATCAAAGCGGCGCGTAAGGCGCTGGCGGCCATGCGAGTAAGTGTCGAAGAAGTGTAATATCAAATCGGATGGCGATACGACGTCGCCATCCGATCTATTTATACGATACGTACGCCCGCAGGCATCATCCGCTCCGGCGTTAACAGCACGCTTTCACTGCCGTCATCGGTTTCCGCACACAACAGCATGCATTCCGACGTTTCACCGCGCATTTTCGCTTTTTGCAGATTGCATAAGACCACCACCGTTTTCCCCATCAGCTCTTCTTCGCTGTAGTACGGCACCAGGCTGGTCACGGTTTGCAGCGTTTTTTCACCCACATCAACCTGTACGATGTACAGCTTGTCGGCGTTTTCATGGCGTTTCACTTCCACAATCTTTCCGACGCGCATTTCCAGACGTGCAAAATCAGCGTAAGCCACGGTTTCCATTGCTTCCTCCCTTCGAGTAAAATTTTACTAAACTATAGCAAAAGTTTTTCTCAATCCTGTAGGCTAAAAATGGAGAATGCAGGCGTGATCACATTCGTAAGCCGCTGTGTTACCGTTACAGCGTCAAAGAAACGCGCTTTATTTACTGAAAACAGGTGACCCGATAAGCACTTCCTCTACAATGGGGGCGCACATCAGGGAAAGTAAAAAAGGTAAACATGGCAACACTAAAAGACATCGCAATCGAAGCTGGCGTATCCCTGGCGACAGTATCCAGGGTCTTAAATGACGATCCGACATTGAATGTGAAAGAAGAGACGAAACATCGCATTCTCGAGATCGCCGAAAAGCTGGAGTACAAGACCAGTAGTGCCCGTAAACTCCAGACAGGTGCAGTCAACCAACACCATATTCTGGCTATCTACAGCTACCAGCAGGAGCTGGAGATCAACGATCCTTACTATCTGGCGATCCGCCACGGCATTGAAACCCAGTGCGAAAAGCTGGCGATCGAACTGACCAATTGTTATGAACACAGCGGCTTACCAGACATTAAAAACGTCACCGGTATTTTAATTGTCGGCAAACCCACGCCCGCCCTGCGCGCCGCTGCCAGCGCGTTGACCGACAATATCTGTTTTATCGACTTTCACGAACCCGGCAGTAATTACGATGCTGTAGATATCGATCTGGCACGCATCAGTAAAGAAATCATCGACTTCTATATCGATCAGGGCGTTAATCGCATTGGTTTTATTGGCGGCGAGGACTTGCCTGGCAAGGCGGATATTCGTGAGGTCGCCTTTGCGGAATATGGCCGACTGAAACAAGTGGTACGCGAAGAGGATATCTGGCGCGGCGGTTTTTCCAGTTCGTCGGGCTATGAACTGGCAAAACAGATGCTGGCGCGGGAAGACTATCCGAAGGCACTGTTTGTTGCTTCCGATTCCATTGCTATCGGCGTACTGCGGGCAATTCATGAACGTGGTCTGAACATCCCACAGGATATTTCGCTTATCAGCGTGAACGACATCCCCACCGCGCGATTTACCTTTCCGCCGCTCTCCACCGTGCGCATCCATTCCGAAATGATGGGAAGCCAGGGCGTTAACCTGGTGTATGAAAAAGCCCGCGATGGTCGCGCGCTGCCGCTATTAGTCTTCGTTCCCAGCAAATTAAAACTGCGCGGCACGACCCGTTAAATCCCCTTACACACTGTCCGGCAATCTTTTTTGCCGGACAGTGCTGCCGTTTATTTTCGTGATCCAGTTAAAGTAAATGCATTTACCTGCTACTTTTTAGTAAAAATTTTACTAAACTCCCCAGCAATTACACAAACTACCATCACCATGAATGGTTCCGATTTCTCTCTACCGGGAGGCCCTATGAATCGCTGGGAAAACATTCAGCTCACCCACGAAAACCGACTTGCGCCGCGTGCGTACTTTTTTTCATATGACTCTGTTGCGCAGGCGCGTACTTTTGCCCGTGAAACCAGCAGCCTGTTTCTGCCCTTAAGCGGTCAGTGGAATTTCCACTTTTTTGACCATCCGCTGCAAGTACCAGAAGCCTTCACCTCTGAGTTAATGGCTGACTGGGGGCATATTACCGTCCCCGCCATGTGGCAAATGGAAGGTCACGGCAAACTGCAATATACCGACGAAGGTTTTCCGTTCCCCATCGATGTGCCGTTTGTCCCCAGCGATAACCCAACCGGTGCCTATCAACGTATTTTCACCCTCAGCGATGGCTGGCAGGGTAAACAGACCCTGATTAAATTTGACGGCGTCGAAACCTATTTTGAAGTCTACGTTAACGGTCAGTATGTTGGTTTCAGCAAGGGCAGTCGCCTGACCGCAGAGTTTGACATCAGCGCGATGGTTAAAACCGGCGACAACCTGTTGTGTGTGCGCGTGATGCAGTGGGCGGACTCTACCTACGTGGAAGACCAGGATATGTGGTGGTCAGCGGGGATCTTCCGCGATGTTTATCTGATCGGAAAACAACTCACGCATATTAACGATTTCACCGTGCGCACCGACTTTGACGAAGCCTATTGCGATGCCACGCTGTCCTGCGAAGTGGTACTGGAAAATCTCGCTGCCTCCCCTGTCGTCACGACGCTGGAATATACCCTGTTTGATGGCGAACGCGTGGTACACAGCAGCGCCATTGATCATTTGGCAATTGAAAAACTGACCAGCGCCAGCTTTGCTTTTACTGTCGAACAGCCGCAGCAATGGTCAGCAGAATCCCCTTATCTTTACCATCTGGTCATGACGCTGAAAGACGCCGACGGCAACGTTCTGGAAGTGGTGCCACAACGCGTTGGCTTCCGTGATATCAAAGTGCGCGACGGTCTGTTCTGGATCAATAACCGTTATGTGATGCTGCACGGCGTCAACCGCCACGACAACGATCATCGCAAAGGCCGCGCCGTTGGAATGGATCGCGTAGAAAAAGATCTCCAGTTGATGAAGCAGCACAACATCAACTCCGTGCGTACCGCTCACTACCCCAACGATCCGCGTTTTTACGAACTGTGTGATATCTACGGCCTGTTTGTGATGGCGGAAACCGATGTCGAATCGCACGGCTTTGCTAATGTCGGCGATATCAGCCGCATTACCGACGATCCGCAGTGGGAAAAAGTCTACGTCGAGCGCATTGTTCGCCATATTCACGCGCAGAAAAACCATCCGTCGATCATCATCTGGTCGCTGGGCAATGAATCCGGCTACGGCTGTAACATCCGCGCGATGTACCACGCAGCGAAGGCGCTGGATGACACGAGACTGGTGCACTACGAAGAAGATCGCGACGCTGAAGTGGTCGATATTATTTCCACCATGTACACCCGCGTGCCGCTGATGAATGAGTTTGGTGAATACCCGCATCCGAAGCCGCGCATCATCTGCGAATACGCTCATGCGATGGGGAACGGACCTGGTGGGCTGACGGAATACCAGAACGTTTTCTATAAGCACGATTGCATTCAGGGCCATTATGTCTGGGAATGGTGCGACCACGGGATCCAGGCGCAGAATGACAACGGCAATGTCTGGTATAAATTCGGCGGCGACTACGGCGACTATCCCAACAACTATAACTTCTGTCTTGATGGTTTGATCTATTCCGATCAGACGCCGGGACCGGGCCTGAAAGAGTACAAACAGGTTATCGCGCCGGTAAAAATCCACGCGCTGGATCTGACTCGCGGCGAGTTGAAAGTCGAAAATAAACTGTGGTTTACCACGCTTGATGACTACACCCTGCACGCAGAGGTGCGCGCCGAAGGTGAAACGCTCGCGACGCAGCAGATTAAACTGCGCGACGTTGCGCCGAACAGCGAAGCCCCCTTGCAGATCACGCTGCCGCAGCTGGACGCCCGCGAAGCGTTTCTCAACATTACGGTGACCAAAGATTCCCGCACCCGCTACAGCGAAGCCGGACACCCTATCGCCACGTATCAGTTCCCGCTGAAGGAAAACACCGCGCAGCCAGTGCCTTTCGCGCCGAATAATGCGCGTCCGCTGACGCTGGAAGACGATCGTTTGAGCTGCACCGTTCGCGGCTACAACTTCGCGATCACCTTCTCAAAAATGAGTGGCAAACCGACATCCTGGCAGGTGAATGGCGAATCGCTGCTGACCCGCGAGCCAAAGATCAACTTCTTCAAGCCAATGATCGACAACCACAAGCAGGAATACGAAGGGCTGTGGCAGCCGAATCATTTGCAGATCATGCAGGAACATCTGCGCGACTTTGCCGTAGAACAGAGCGATAGCGAGGTGTTGATCATCAGCCGCACGGTTATAGCCCCGCCGGTGTTTGACTTCGGAATGCGCTGCACCTACATCTGGCGCATCGCTGCCGATGGCCAGGTTAACGTGGCGCTTTCCGGCGAGCGTTACGGCGACTATCCGCACATCATTCCGTGCATCGGTTTCACCATGGGGATTAACGGCGAATACGACCAGGTGGCGTATTACGGTCGTGGACCGGGCGAAAACTACGCCGACAGCCAGCAGGCTAACATCATCGATATCTGGCGCAGCACCGTCGATGCCATGTTCGAGAACTATCCCTTCCCGCAGAACAACGGCAACCGTCAGCATGTCCGCTGGACAGCACTGACTAACCGCCACGGCAACGGTCTGCTGGTGGTTCCGCAGCGCCCAATTAACTTCAGCGCCTGGCACTATACCCAGGAAAACATCCACGCGGCCCAGCACTGTAATGAGCTGCAGCGCAGTGATGACATCACCCTGAATCTTGACCACCAGTTGCTTGGCCTCGGCTCCAACTCCTGGGGCAGCGAGGTGCTGGACTCCTGGCGCGTCTGGTTCCGTGACTTCAGCTACGGCTTTACGTTGCTGCCGGTTTCTGGCGGAGAAGCTACCGCGCAAAGCCTGGCGTCGTATGAGTTCGGCGCAGAGTTCTTTTCCACGAATTTGCACAGCGAGAATAAGCAATGAGGATCATCGATAACTTAGAACAGTTCCGCCAGATTTACGCCTCTGGCAAGAAGTGGCAACGCTGCGTTGAAGCGATTGAAAATATCGACAACATTCAGCCTGGCGTCGCCCACTCCATCGGTGACTCATTGACTTACCGCGTGGAGACAGACTCCGCGACCGATGCGCTATTTACCGGGCATCGTCGCTATTTTGAAGTGCATTACTACCTGCAAGGGCAGCAAAAAATTGAATATGCGCCGAAAGAGACGTTACAGGTAGTGGAATATTATCGCGATGAAACTGACCGTGAATATTTAAAAGGCTGCGGAGAAACCGTAGAGGTCCACGAAGGGCAAATCGTTATTTGCGATATCCATGAAGCATATCGGTTTATCTGCAATAACGCGGTCAAAAAAGTGGTTCTCAAAGTCACCATCGAAGATGGTTATTTCCATAACAAATAACAACTACGGCGGCAAAAGGAGTTTGCCACCACCTCTACCCTACTCATTTTCGGAGATGTGTTATGTCTGATACCAAACGTAATACAATCGGCAAATTCGGCTTGCTCTCGCTGACTTTTGCCGCCGTTTACAGCTTTAACAACGTTATCAATAATAATATTGAGCTTGGACTGGCCTCGGCACCGATGTTTTTCCTTGCGACGATTTTTTATTTTATTCCCTTCTGCTTGATCATCGCAGAATTTGTTTCGTTAAATAAAAACTCAGAAGCTGGTGTCTACGCATGGGTAAAAAGTTCGCTGGGCGGACGTTGGGCATTTATTACTGCCTATACCTACTGGTTCGTAAATCTGTTCTTTTTCACCTCGCTGTTGCCGCGCGTTATTGCTTATGCTTCGTATGCCTTCCTCGGCTACGAATATATTATGACGCCGATTGCCACCACTATTATTAGTATGGTGCTGTTCGCCTTCTCCACCTGGGTTTCCACCAACGGGGCGAAAATGCTGGGGCCAATCACCTCCGTCACTTCAACGCTGATGCTGCTGTTAACGCTCTCCTACATTTTACTGGCAGGTACGGCACTGGTTGGCGGCGTACAGCCTGCCGATCCGATCACCGTTGACGCGATGATCCCGAACTTCAACTGGGCGTTCCTCGGCGTTACCACCTGGATCTTTATGGCCGCAGGTGGCGCGGAGTCCGTCGCGGTGTACGTTAACGACGTCAAAGGCGGTTCGAAATCGTTCGTTAAAGTGATCATCCTCGCCGGGATTTTTATCGGCGTACTGTATTCCGTCTCCTCAGTGCTGATTAACGTCTTCGTCAGCAGCAAAGAGTTGAAATTTACCGGTGGATCGGTGCAGGTATTCCACGGCATGGCGGCGTATTTTGGTCTGCCGGAAGCGCTGATGAATCGCTTTGTCGGTCTGGTGTCCTTTACCGCGATGTTCGGCTCCCTGCTGATGTGGACTGCAACACCGGTGAAAATTTTCTTCTCCGAAATCCCGGAAGGCATCTTTGGTAAGAAAACCGTCGAACTTAACGAAAACGGCGTTCCGGCGCGCGCGGCGTGGATCCAGTTCCTGATCGTCATCCCGCTGATGATTATCCCGATGCTCGGTTCCAATACCGTGCAGGATCTGATGAATACCATTATTAATATGACTGCCGCAGCGTCCATGCTTCCGCCGTTATTCATCATGCTGGCTTACCTGAATTTACGCGCCAAATTAGATCACCTGCCACGCGATTTCCGTATGGGTTCCCGCCGCACCGGTATTATCATTGTTTCAATGCTGATTGCGATATTTACCGTAGGGTTTGTCGCTTCGACATTCCCGACTGGCGCGAATATTCTGACCATCATTTTTTATAACGTCGGCGGTATTGTTATCTTCCTCGGATTTGCGTGGTGGAAATACAGTAAATATATAAAGGGATTAACGGCTGAAGAGCGCCATATTGAAGCGACGCCAGCCAGCAATGTTGATTAAGCAGACTAATAAAAAATGAGCAGGCATTTTCCCTCTTCCTGGATGGGGAGAGGGAAAATAGTTTCTGCCTTTCTATTTTTATAATTACAACGATAAAAGGCTGTACTTTTTCTTTAGCTCATGGATTAACACAATGAAATTAATCACTGCACCATGCAGAGCATTACTTGTTCTGCCGTTTTGCTATGCCTTTTCTGCGATGGGCGAAGAAGTACGTCCGGCAGAACATGACGACACAAAAACACCCGCAATTACCTCAACATCTTCTCCTTCATTTCGTTTTTACGGCGAATTAGGGGTTGGTGGATATATGGATTTAGAGGGTGAGAATAAACATAAATACAGCGACGGCACCTATATTGAAGGAGGCCTGGAGATGAAGTACGGCTCCTGGTTCGGCCTGATTTACGGCGAAGGCTGGACCGTGCAGGCCGACCACGACGGTAATGCCTGGGTGCCTGACCATAGCTGGGGCGGTTTCGAAGGTGGGATTAACCGTTTTTATGGCGGTTATCGTACCAACGATGGCACCGAAATCATGCTCAGTCTGCGTCAGGATTCCTCGCTGGATGACCTGCAATGGTGGGGCGATTTCACGCCCGATCTGGGCTACGTCATTCCCAATACCCGCGACATTATGACCGCGCTGAAGGTACAGAACTTAAGCGGCAACTTTCGTTATAGCGTCACCGCCACACCTGCCGGACATCATGACGAAAGCAAAGCCTGGCTACATTTTGGCAAGTACGATCGCTACGACGACAAATACACCTATCCGGCAATGATGAACGGTTACATCCAGTATGACCTTGCCGAAGGCATCACCTGGATGAACGGTCTGGAAATCACCGACGGCACCGGACAACTCTATCTGACGGGCCTGCTTACCCCTAACTTTGCCGCTCGCGCCTGGCACCATACCGGACGCGCCGACGGGTTGGACGTACCGGGAAATGAGAGCGGGATGATGGTGAGCGCCATGTATGAAGCGTTAAAGGGCGTTTATCTCTCCACCGCTTACACCTACGCCAAACATCGCCCTGACCACGCTGATGATGAAACCACCTCTTTCATGCAGTTTGGTATCTGGTACGAATACGGCGGCGGACGTTTCGCAACGGCTTTTGATAGCCGCTTCTACATGAAAAATGCCTCTCACGATCCCAGCGACCAAATCTTCCTGATGCAATATTTCTACTGGTAATAAGGACAGTAATCTCATGAAAATCAAAACTATTTTAACACCAGTAGCCTGTGCCCTGCTGATGAGTTTTTCCGCCCATGCCGCCAACGCCGACAATTATAAAAACGTGATTAACCGTACCGGCGCGCCGCAGTACATGAAGGATTACGATTACGACGACCACCAGCGTTTTAATCCGTTTTTCGATCTCGGAGCCTGGCATGGTCACTTGTTGCCAGACGGCCCGAACACCATGGGCGGTTTTCCGGGCGTAGCGCTGCTGACAGAAGAATACATCAACTTTATGGCCAGCAATTTCGACCGCCTGACCGTCTGGCAGGACGGCAAGAAAGTCGACTTCACGCTGGAGGCATACAGTATTCCCGGCGCGCTGGTGCAAAAACTGACAGCAAAAGATGTGCAGGTCGAAATGACTCTGCGCTTCGCCACGCCGCGCACGTCACTACTGGAAACTAAAATCATCAGCAATAAACCTCTGGATCTGGTGTGGGACGGCGAACTGCTGGAAAAACTGGAAGCGAAAGAAGGGAAACCGCTTTCCGATAAAACCATTGCTGGCGAGTACCCTGACTATCAGCGCAAAATCAGCGCCACCCGTGATGGCCTGAAAGTCACCTTTGGCAAAGTGCGCGCCACCTGGGATCTGCTGACCTCCGGCGAATCGGAATATCAGGTGCATAAATCCCTGCCGGTGCAGACTGAAATCAACGGCAATCGCTTTACCAGTAAGGCGCATATCAACGGTTCAACGACGCTCTATACCACCTATTCCCACCTGCTGACCGCTCAGGAAGTTAGCAAAGAGCAAATGCAGATCCGCGATATTCTGGCGCGTCCGGCGTTTTATCTCACCGCCTCGCAGCAACGCTGGGAAGAGTACCTGAAGAAAGGGTTAACCAATCCGGATGCGACGCCGGAACAGACGCGCGTCGCGGTAAAAGCAATCGAAACGCTCAACGGTAACTGGCGCTCACCGGGCGGCGCGGTGAAATATAACACCGTCACGCCGTCGGTGACCGGACGCTGGTTCTCCGGCAATCAGACCTGGCCGTGGGATACCTGGAAGCAGGCGTTTGCGATGGCGCATTTCAATCCGGACATCGCCAAAGAGAATATCCGCGCGGTCTTCTCCTGGCAGATCCAGCCCGGCGACACCGTGCGTCCACAGGATGTGGGCTTTGTCCCCGACCTGATAGCGTGGAACCTTAGCCCCGAGCGTGGCGGCGATGGCGGCAACTGGAACGAACGTAACACCAAACCCAGCCTTGCCGCCTGGTCGGTGATGGAAGTGTATAACGTCACCCAGGATAAAACCTGGCTGGCAGAGATGTACCCGAAACTGGTGGCCTATCACGACTGGTGGTTACGTAACCGCGATCATAACGGCAACGGCGTGCCGGAATATGGCGCGACCCGCGACAAAGCCCACAACACTGAGAATGGCGAGATGCTGTTTACGGTGAAAAAAGGTGACAAAGAAGAGACGCAGTCTGGGCTGAACAACTACGCCCACGTGGTGGAGAAAGGCCAATACGACAGTCTGGAAATTCCGGCACAGGTCGCTGCGTCGTGGGAATCGGGCCGTGATGATGCCGCCGTCTTTGGTTTTATCGACAAAGAACAGCTGGATAAATATGTCGCTAATGGTGGCAAACGTAGCGACTGGACGGTGAAATTCGCCGAAAACCGCAGTCAGGACGGAACGTTGCTGGGCTACTCGCTATTGCAGGAGTCGGTGGATCAGGCCAGCTATATGTACAGCGATAATCATTATCTGGCGGAGATGGCAACCATCCTCGGTAAGTCGGAAGAGGCTAAGCACTATCGCCAGTTGGCACAGCAGCTCGCGGACTACATCAACACCTGTATGTTCGACCCGACTACACAGTTCTACTATGACGTGCGCATTGAAGATAAACCGCTGGCGAACGGCTGCGCGGGCAAACCGATTGTCGAGCGCGGTAAAGGGCCGGAAGGCTGGTCGCCGCTGTTTAACGGTGCGGCAACGCAGGCCAACGCCGACGCGGTGGTGAAGGTGATGCTCGATCCTAAAGAGTTCAACACCTTTGTCCCGCTGGGAACGGCGGCGTTAACCAACCCGGCCTTTGGCGCGGATATCTACTGGCGCGGGCGCGTATGGGTGGATCAGTTCTGGTTTGGTCTGAAAGGGATGGAGCGTTACGGTTATCGCGATGATGCCCTGAAGCTGGCGGATACGTTCTTCCAGCACGCCAAAGGATTAACCGCCGATGGCCCAATTCAGGAGAATTACAATCCGCTGACCGGCGCACAGCAAGGCGCACCAAATTTCTCCTGGAGTGCCGCGCATTTGTATATGTTGTATAACGATTTTTTCCGTAAGCAGTAATTTGCAACGGCTGGCGGATGCGGCGTAAACGCCTTATCCGCCCTACATGTGCAATCCCCCAGGCCGGATAAGACGCGGCAAGCGTCGCATCCGGCGTTACCACCGGGCGTATTCTTTTTGAATCCCATCACAAACCCCGCACTCCCCTTTTCCCTTTTCTCCGGCGACGGCTAAATTAGAACTCATCCGACCACATAACAATTATTTTACATACTGGACAATTTTATGAGCTACCCGTCGCTGTTCGCCCCGCTTGATTTAGGTTTTACCACGTTAAAAAACCGCGTGCTGATGGGCTCAATGCACACCGGGCTGGAGGAATACCCGGACGGTGCCGAGCGGCTGGCAGCGTTTTATGCCGAACGCGCCCGTCACGGCGTGGCGCTGATCGTCAGCGGCGGCATTGCACCAGATTTAACAGGCGTTGGCATGGAAGGCGGCGCAATGCTCAACGACGCCAGCCAGATCCCACACCATCGCACCATTACCGAAGCGGTACATCAGGAAGGCGGCAAAATCGCCCTGCAAATTTTGCATACCGGGCGCTACAGCTACCAACCGCATCTGGTCGCTCCCTCCGCATTGCAGGCCCCCATCAACCGTTTCGTTCCTCACGAACTCACCCATGAAGAGATCCTGCAACTGATCGACGATTTCGCCAGCTGCGCACAACTGGCGCGGGAGGCGGGATACGACGGTGTAGAGGTAATGGGTTCCGAAGGGTATTTGATCAACGAATTTCTGACGCTGCGCACCAATCAGCGTAGTGACCAGTGGGGCGGCGATTACCGCAATCGGATGCGATTTGCCGTAGAAGTAGTGCGTGCGGTGCGCGAACTTGTTGGCAACGACTTCATTATTATCTACCGACTGTCGATGCTCGACCTGGTCGAAGGCGGCGGTACTTTTGCCGAAACGGTAGAGCTGGCGCAGGCCATTGAAGCGGCGGGCGCGACCATTATCAACACCGGCATTGGCTGGCATGAAGCGCGGATTCCGACCATCGCCACGCCCGTGCCGCGCGGTGCCTTTAGCTGGGTCACGCGCAAACTGAAAGGCCACGTTTCGCTGCCGCTGGTGACCACCAACCGGATTAACGATCCGCAGGTTGCCGACGACATTCTCTCGCGCGGTGATGCCGATATGGTGTCGATGGCGCGACCGTTCCTTGCTGATGCCGAGCTGCTATCAAAAGCGCAATCGGGACGAGCCGATGAGATCAACACTTGTATTGGCTGCAATCAGGCCTGTCTCGATCAGATCTTCGTTGGCAAAGTCACCTCGTGCCTGGTGAATCCTCGCGCCTGCCACGAAACCAAAATGCCAATCCTTCCCGCCATGCAGAAAAAAAATCTGGCGGTAGTCGGTGCAGGTCCGGCAGGGCTGGCGTTTGCCATTAACGCGGCGGCGCGTGGTCATCAGGTAACGTTGTTTGACGCTCACAGCGAGATCGGCGGGCAATTTAATATCGCCAAACAGATCCCCGGCAAAGAGGAGTTTTACGAAACGCTGCGCTATTACCGCCGCATGATCGAAGTGACGGGCGTGACGCTAAAACTCAATCACACCGTGACGGCGGATCAGTTACAGCCGTTCGATGAAACGATCCTCGCTAGCGGGATCGTACCGCGAATTCCGCCCATTGACGGGATCAATCACCCGAAGGTGTTGAGTTATCTCGATGTACTGCGCAACAAAGCGCCGGTGGGCAACAAAGTTGCCATCATCGGTTGTGGTGGGATTGGTTTTGATACGGCGATGTATTTAAGTCAGCCGGGCGAATCCACCAGCCAGAATATCGCCGAGTTCTGTAATGAGTGGGGGATCGACAGTAGCCTGCAACAGGCCGGAGGTTTGAGTCAGCAAGGCATGCAGATCCCTCGTAGCCCACGGCAAATTGTGATGCTCCAGCGCAAAGCCAGCAAACCAGGACAAGGGTTGGGCAAAACTACGGGCTGGATCCATCGCACCACCCTGCTCTCGCGCGGCGTGAAAATGATCCCTGGCGTAAGTTATCAGAAGATCGACGATGACGGGCTGCATGTGGTGATAAATGGCGAAACGCAGGTGTTAGCAGTGGATCATGTGGTGATCTGCGCAGGGCAAGAGCCAAACCGCGCGCTGGCGCAACCGCTGATTGATAGTGGGAAAACTGTGCATTTAATCGGCGGCTGCGATGTGGCTATGGAGCTGGACGCGCGACGGGCGATCGCGCAGGGGACACGGCTGGCGCTGGAGATTTAAATCGTGCATTGAAGTGCCGGATGCGACGCTTGCCGCGTCTTATCCGGCCTGGGGGTAATGTGCTGAACGTAGGCCGGATAAGGCGTTTACGCCACATCCGGCAGGCCGCGTTAATCAATAAACAATGCAGGGGAAATGCCGAATCGCGTTGCCAGTTTTTTAGCGTGTTCCAGCGTTAATTTTCTCTTTCCGTTCAAAACGCGTGACACCATCGATTTACTGCCAATTTCCGGCAGATCAGAAAGGGTTAAACCGTATTGATCCATCAGTGTACGAATCACAGCAACACCGCCAGGCATGGCTTGAGCCATGGCATTAAATTCAGCAAATTCAGGCGCTGATTCTTCCCACGCGGTTATTTTGGCACACACCAGAGCCAGCAAGGGGTTTTCAGGATCGTTGAGCAGCAGATGATCGACCAGTTCCAGCGCCTGGGCGTATTGTTCTTCGTTCTGGATACCCGCCAGAAAAGGTGCCACAGCGGTTAGCTTTTCTCCTGCTTGCAAGATGTCGGCAATCGCAATCATTTTTTCCCCTTAGTACGATGAACGGCGGTAAAGAAATCGTATTCTTTGTGCGTCATAACTTCACGTATGTAGCACTTTTGCGATTCAAAAAAGACCATTGCTACAACACGTAATTCATTGCCCCCAACATTGAAAACATAATGCTTATCCAGATATTTGAAGTTATCCAGAGATGGGAATACTGCTTTTAATGACTCAGGTTTTTTGAAATATCCCTTAGCAATCGTGTTCCCCAGAGCCACCAACTCCGTTTTATGTTGCGGGTATTTTTCCGCAGCATCTTTCAATGCTTTTTGAGTTATCAGGTGCATTCTTCATCACATCCGTTGACAAATTGGCAATATGATAACACCCGTTGACAGATTGGCAACGGATGATTTTATCTGCGTGACGGAAGAATAAACGTTGAACAACGCTAAACAAGAGAATGCAGAGGATGTGACTGGGATTTTTTGTTTTATGGAAGCGCGATTCCAGAACTGGGCAGACATTGCCGGATGCGACGCTTGCCGCGTCTTATCCGGCCTACGGGTAATGTGCTGAACGTAGGCCGGATAAGGCGTTTACGCCGCATCCGGCAGGTAACTCCCAATCTTATCGACGACGCCCCAGCTTCACTGCTTTCAGCACCACAAATTTATTATTCGTCGCAATAGTGGTGCAGTTGCCAAAAATTTTCTTCAGTTTATGGAAGTAATCCAGGTGACGGTTGGCAACGATATACAGCTCGCCGTTGATTTTCAGGCAGCGGCGGGCGTGGTGGAACATTTCCCAGGCGACGTTATCGGTTAGCGCATGTTGCTGATGAAACGGCGGGTTGCAGAGCACAGCATTAAAGCGGAAAGGCTCCACGCCGGAGAGCGCGTTGTTGATCATAAACTCGCAGCGATCCAACGCCTCTGGCATGTTGGTTTCGACGTTCAAACGGCTGGAAGCAACCGCCATCGGTGATTCATCGACAAACACCACTTTCGCCTGCGGGTTTTTATCAAGCAGCGTCAGGCCAATAACGCCGTTACCACAGCCGAGATCGACAATCTCCCCTTCGAGATTTTCCGGCAGATGTTGCATAAAGAAGCGCGCGCCAATATCCAGCCCGGTGCGGGAGAAGACATTCGCATGGTTGTGGATAGTCCAGTCAGTACCTTCCAGCTTCCAGCTAACGGTCTGCGGCGCATCGGCCAGCGGCGGTTCATTGAAAGTGCAATTAATCAGGCGCGCTTTTTTCCATGCCAGCGTGGTGGTGGTCGGGCCGAGCACTTTTTCGAACAGTTCCAGCGTGGAAGTGTGAATGTCACGGGCTTTGGCACCGGCAATAATGCGTGTTTCCGGCGTGACCACTTTGCGCAGCGCACGCAGTTGCTGCTCAAGCAATGCCAGTGTTTTCGGTATTTTGATCAGCACCACGCCCGGCTGTTGCGGGTAGTCAGCGGTGCTGTCAAGAAACTTCACGCTCGACTCATCAATCCCGTTGAGGCGTAAATTCTCGCGTGTCGCCAGTTCGCTGATGTATGAGTCGCCGATGCTGTACGGCTTATGTTCCGCCAGCGCACAGCTTAACGCGCCAAAAGCATCATTCAGGATTAACACCGGGCCGCGGATTTCTGTATCGTCCAACTGTTGCAGCAAATACTCATCTGCCGCTTCCCACGCCTGTAGCGGGTTAACGTCATCCGTCGCCGGAAAACGTTGTAGTGTCAGTGAACGGAAACCGTTGTCTAAGTGGCTCATCGGCCCTCCTGAATGATAAAATTTCGACGTTGCCCCTGAAAAGGGTGCGTGAGTATACCCTTTTTCTCTTTTTCGTGGGCGGTTATGAGCAATCTTACTTATCTTCAGGGTTATCCCGAGCAGCTGCTTTCCCAGGTGCGCACGCTGATTAATGAACAGCGTCTGGGCGATCTGCTGGCAAAACGCTATCCGGGAACGCACGACTACGCCACCGATAAAGCCCTCTGGCAATATACCCAGGATCTAAAAAATCAGTTTCTGCGCAATGCCCCGCCGATCAATAAAGTGATGTATGACAATAAGATCCACGTGCTGAAAAACGCGCTCGGGTTACATACCGCTGTTTCACGTGTGCAGGGCGGCAAGCTGAAAGCGAAGGCGGAGATCCGCGTCGCCACCGTGTTTCGCAACGCGCCAGAACCGTTTTTGCGCATGATTGTGGTGCACGAGCTGGCGCATCTGAAGGAGAAAGAGCACAACAAAGCGTTTTACCAGTTGTGCTGCCATATGGAACCGCAGTACCACCAGCTTGAGTTCGACACTCGCCTGTGGCTGACGCAACTGTCACTGGGACAAGACAAAATCTGAAAATGATCTCAGGCGCTATCTTTTCCTCCTTTAGCGCCTAAAATCGACCTCCCCTCTATCGTTAAGGATAACGACCATGCTGCGCGCATTCGCCCGCCTTCTTCGCCGTATTTGTTTTTCTCGCCGGACTCTCAAAATTGCCTGTTTTCTGTTGCTTGTGGCAGGCGCGACGATTTTTATCGCCGATCGGGCAATGGTCAACGCCAGCCAACAACTCACCTGGAGTGACGTCAACGCTATTCCGGCACGTAACGTGGGTTTATTGTTGGGAGCAAGGCCAGGTAATCGCTACTTTACCCGACGTATTGATACCGCCGCAGAGTTGTACCACGCAGGAAAAGTGAAATGGTTGCTGGTCAGTGGCGACAACGGACGTAAAAATTACGATGAAGCGTCAGGCATGCAGCAGGCTTTGATCGCTAAGGGCGTACCGGCAAAAGTGATCTTCTGTGACTATGCCGGATTCTCAACGCTTGATTCAGTGGTTCGTGCCAATAAAGTGTTTGGGGAGAACCATATCACCATTATCTCGCAGGAATTTCATAACCAACGCGCCATCTGGCTGGCAAAACAGTACGGTATCGATGCTATCGGGTTTAACGCGCCAGACCTGAATATGAAGCACGGTTTGTATACTCAGCTGCGGGAGAAACTCGCCAGGGTTAGAGCGGTGATAGACGCAAAAATCCTCCATCGTCAGCCAAAATATCTCGGGCCGTCGGTCATGATTGGGCCCTTTAGCGAGCATGGTTGTCCGACGCAGAAATAATGCGTATCCGCGCACGTCGAAGATGAAAAAGGCGTGCTACATTGACGGCAGAATCCCTTTATGGAGTATCCACGCGTTATGATACGTTTCGCTGTGATTGGTACGAACTGGATCACTCACCAGTTCGTGGAGGCCGCACATGAGAGCGGTAAATATAAGTTAACCGCCGTCTATTCCCGCAGCCTTGAACAGGCCCAGCACTTCGCCAATGAGTTTTCTGTCGAGCATCTGTTTACGTCGCTGGAAGCGATGGCGGAAAGCGATGCCATTGACGCGGTGTATATTGCCAGCCCGAATGCCCTGCATTTTGCCCAGACGCAGCTTTTCCTTAGCCACAAAATTCATGTGATTTGCGAGAAACCGCTGGCGTCGAATCTGGCGGAAGTGGATGCCGCCATTGCCTGTGCGCGGGAAAATCAGGTGGTGCTGTTTGAAGCATTTAAAACGGCCTGCCTGCCTAACTTTCATCTGTTACGCCAGGCGCTGCCAAAAGTCGGCAAACTGCGGAAAGTCTTTTTCAACTACTGCCAGTATTCCTCGCGTTATCAACGTTATCTGGATGGTGAGAATCCCAACACCTTTAATCCGGCATTCTCTAACGGTTCAATTATGGATATCGGCTTTTACTGCCTGGCGTCGGCGGTGGCGTTATTTGGTGAACCGAAAAGCGTGCAGGCAACCGCCAGTTTGCTGGCAAGCGGCGTGGATGCCCACGGCGTGGTGGTGATGGATTACGGTGATTTCAGCGTTACGTTGCAGCACTCAAAAGTCAGTGATTCTGTCCTGGCGAGCGAGATTCAGGGCGAAGCGGGATCGCTGGTGATTGAAAAACTCTCTGAATGCCAGAAAGTCTGCTTTGTGCCGCGCGGCAGCCAGATGCAGGATCTCACTCAGCCACAGCATATTAATACCATGCTCTACGAAGCAGAGCTGTTTGCTGAACTGGTGGATGAGCATCTGATTAATCATCCGGGGCTGGCGGTTAGTCGCATCACCGCCAAACTGCTGACCGAGATCCGCCGCCAGACTGGGGTGATATTTCCGGCAGATAGCGTAAAACAATAATGGTTACCGTAAAGCAGTGTAAAAGGCATGTAACAGACCATTGACTGGATGAATGGTCTGTCATACTTTGTTACCTGCAAAGGGGAGTAACTTCATTGCCGGTCGATCGTCATTACGATGTGTGAAAAACCACATCCGGTCACCGGGCAACCCGAAAGGAATACGCAGACGTATTCCTTTTTTGTTGTAAGTGAGACCTTGCCGGAAGGCGAGGTCTATGCATAAAAAGCAGCGGCTGACGTCTTCCGACGTTGGCCGTTTTTTTATGTGTAAGGAACTTCTATGAATACTGTCGGCACGCCGTTGCTATGGGGCGGATTCGCTGTTGTTGTCGCCATTATGCTGGCTATCGACCTGTTGTTGCAGGGGCGTCGTGGCGCGCATGCCATGACCATGAAACAGGCTGCAGCCTGGTCGCTGGTGTGGGTGACCCTTTCGTTACTGTTTAACGCCGCTTTCTGGTGGTATTTAGTCCAGACGCAGGGGCGCGAAGTCGCGGACCCGCAGGCACTGGCCTTCCTCACCGGTTATCTGATTGAGAAATCGCTGGCGGTCGATAACGTCTTTGTCTGGCTGATGTTGTTCAGCTATTTCTCTGTTCCGGCGGCATTACAACGCCGCGTGCTGGTATATGGCGTGCTCGGGGCGATTGTTCTGCGTACCATCATGATCTTCACCGGTAGTTGGCTGATTTCGCAATTCGACTGGATCCTGTATATCTTCGGCGCCTTCCTGCTGTTTACTGGCGTGAAGATGGCGCTCGCCCATGAAGATGAATCAGGGATTGGCGACAAGCCGTTGGTGCGCTGGCTGCGTGGTCATTTGCGTATGACTGACACCATCGACAACGAGCATTTCTTTGTGCGTAAGAATGGCTTGTTGTATGCCACGCCGCTGATGCTGGTGCTGATTCTGGTGGAGTTGAGCGACGTGATTTTCGCCGTGGATAGCATTCCGGCTATCTTCGCCGTTACCACCGACCCGTTTATTGTGCTGACCTCAAACTTGTTTGCGATCCTCGGCCTGCGTGCGATGTATTTCCTGCTGGCGGGCGTAGCAGAGCGTTTCTCGATGCTCAAATATGGTCTGGCAGTGATTCTGGTGTTTATCGGTATCAAGATGCTGATTGTCGACTTCTACCATATTCCGATCGCCGTTTCGCTGGGCGTGGTGTTTGGCATTCTGGTGATGACGTTTATTATCAACGCGTGGGTGAATTATCGGCATGATAAGCAGCGGGGAGAATGATTCGCTGTATATTAAGCCATTACTGGAGATAACTCATTCCAGACAAAGATGAGCTACTAATTATGTAATCGGCTTATAGCTCTTTACAAAAAGACCGCACGGGTGCAGGGGGCGGCAGCGATTGGCCGCCCCCTGCGCGCTCCCCGCCCCCTGCGCGCTCCCCGCGCCAGTGACTTTATATGGCATTGCACATTAAAGGAGCGCAACCGTTCTCATATTCCAAATTGTTTTGCCCATATGTCATCTAATCAGCCTTAGTAGCCAGTCCTTCCCTCTGCTTATGTCAAATAAATGTAACCATTAAGTTGCAAAACATGACCTCTCTTTAAAATCCAGCATTTTTCGCTTCCCGAAGCTGTAACTTTCCTTATACTCGACTTGGCAAACACTTTGTTACATCCTGAAAGATGCGTCGACAGAACGCACCAGGGATGTGCGACAACACAACGAAAGGATCGAAAAATGACTACGCAACGTTCACCGGGGCTATTCCGGCGTCTGGCTCAGGGCAGCCTGGTAAAACAAATCCTGGTCGGCCTTGTTCTGGGGATTCTCCTGGCATGGATCTCAAAACCGGCCGCTGAAGCTGTCGGTCTGTTAGGCACTTTGTTCGTCGGTGCATTGAAAGCTGTAGCGCCAATTCTGGTGCTGATGCTGGTAATGGCTTCCATCGCTAACCACCAGCACGGGCAGAAAACCAATATCCGCCCTATTCTGTTCCTCTATCTGCTGGGTACTTTCTCTGCCGCGCTGGCTGCAGTTGTCTTCAGCTTCGCCTTCCCTTCGACCCTGCATTTGTCCAGTAGCGCGAGCGATATTTCCCCGCCGTCAGGCATTGTGGAAGTGATGCGAGGGCTGGTGTTGAGCATGGTTTCCAACCCCATCGACGCCCTGCTGAAAGGTAACTACATCGGGATTCTGGTGTGGGCCATTGGCCTTGGTTTCGCTCTGCGTCACGGTAACGAAACCACCAAAAACCTGGTCAACGATATGTCGAATGCCGTTACCTTTATGGTGAAACTGGTGATTCGTTTCGCACCAATCGGTATTTTTGGTCTGGTAGCTTCAACGCTGGCAACCACCGGTTTCTCCACCCTGTGGGGCTATGCGCAACTGCTGGTGGTGCTGGTTGGCTGTATGTTGCTGGTGGCGCTGGTGGTTAACCCGCTGCTGGTATGGTGGAAAATTCGTCGTAACCCATTCCCGCTGGTGCTGCTGTGCCTGCGCGAAAGCGGTGTATACGCCTTCTTCACCCGTAGCTCGGCGGCGAATATTCCGGTAAACATGGCGTTGTGTGAAAAGCTAAATCTGGACCGCGATACCTATTCCGTTTCTATTCCGCTAGGGGCGACGATCAATATGGCAGGCGCAGCCATTACCATTACCGTGTTGACGCTGGCTGCGGTCCATACGCTGGGTATTCCGGTGGATCTGCCCACGGCGCTGCTGTTGAGCGTAGTTGCATCACTTTGTGCCTGTGGTGCATCAGGCGTGGCAGGTGGTTCTCTGCTGCTGATCCCGCTGGCCTGTAATATGTTCGGTATTCCGAACGATATTGCCATGCAGGTGGTTGCCGTCGGCTTTATCATCGGCGTGTTGCAGGACTCCTGCGAAACCGCGCTGAACTCTTCAACTGACGTGCTGTTCACCGCAGCGGCTTGCCAGGCTGAAGATGCACGTCTGGCAAATAGCGCCCTGCGAAACTAATGCTTAGCCCCTTTCGTCTACGGCGGAAGGGGTTTTCTCCACTTTAAACGGATCAATTCCCCTTCTCTGCATACGCCAGAAACGAATGATGTTCAGGCCATTCATTAGCAGAAAACTACCCTCAATCATCGTGCCACCAATCGACCCGGCCCAAATGTTGTGAGTTAACCAGCAACAAGTAGAAAACCACATCACGCAGCGCATGGTCAGTCCTTTAAAGCGAAATAGCGCCCAGGTACTGACAATCGTGCCAATGACTGGCAGCAGCTCCATCGGATGATGGAACTTCGCCAGACCAACTCCTCCCGTCAGCACGATGAAGATCGCCATTATCCATAAACTACGGGTACGCAGAGTAATTAACGTACGGATAGCATTGAGGATTGAGCTAGCCCCCGCCGGGAAGACGCCCATCAGAAAAAAATGTACGCCAATAAATACGCTATAAATGGAAAGCTGAATTTTGAAGCGACGTTCATCGCGGTTGAAGAATGTTGTAATACCAATCAGAAAGGCGATGACACCCACGCCCTGGGCCAGCCAATACGCGGTCATGATAAATCCTTAGCAGGTATGGAAAAGCAAACGGCGCTTCGAGTTAGAAACGCCGCTTCAGATTGCTGACAAAGTGCATCTCATTTCTTGCCGGATGCGGCGTAAACGCCTTATCCGGCCTACAAGATCGTGCAACTTTACTATATTGCGAAGCGCATCAGGCAATTATGCGTTTATCAACAATCTTAAACGACGCTTCATATTATGAAACGCCGTTTTTTATTCACAACTTATTTCGACTTTACAGCGTTACGCCGCTTTTAAAGATCGCCAGTTCGCGGAAGTCGTTACGCTCGTTGCAGGTTTGCTTACCGTTGGCAAACTCAACGATGGTATCGATAAATTCTTCCAGCAACTGCGGCATCGCTTTACCGTGGATCAGCTGACCCGCGTCAAAGTCGATCCAGTGTTTTTTCTTCGCTGCCAGTTCGCTGTTGGTAGCGATTTTCACCGTCGGTACAAATCCGCCGTACGGCGTGCCGCGACCGGTACTAAACAGCACCATGTGGCAGCCCGCACCCGCCAGGGCGCTGGTCGCTACGGCATCGTTACCCGGTGCACTTAACAGGTTCAGCCCTGGTGTTTTCAAACGTTCGCCGTAGCGCAGCACGTCTACCACCTGGCTGGAGCCCGCTTTCTGCGTACAGCCGAGTGATTTATCTTCCAGCGTGGTGATACCACCCGCTTTGTTCCCCGGCGATGGGTTTTCGTAGATCGGCTGGTCATGGGCAATAAAGTACTGTTTGAAGTCGTTGACCATGGTGACCAATTTTTCAAACGTCGCTTCGTCACGGCAATGGTCCATCAGTAACTGCTCTGCACCGAACATCTCCGGTACTTCGGTCAGCACGGTAGTACCGCCGTTAGCGATGACGTAATCAGAGAAACGCCCCAGCATTGGGTTAGCAGTAATACCGGAAAGGCCGTCGGAACCGCCGCACTCCAGACCAAACTTCAGTTCGCTAAGTTTGCCCGGCTCGCGCTTGTCATTGCGCATGACGTTATACAGCTGATGTAAATGCTCGATCCCGGCTTCAATCTCATCATCCTGCTGTTGGCAGATCATGAAATGAACGCGTTCAGGATCGATATCGCCCAGCGTTTCACGGAAAGCATCAACCTGGTTGTTTTCACAGCCCAGACCAATGACCAACACGGCGCCTGCGTTCGGATGACGCACCATGTTTTGCAGCATGGTGCGGGTATTAATGTGATCGTCGCCCAGCTGCGAGCAGCCATAGGTGTGGCTGAAGAGGAACACACCGTCAGTACCTTCAGCGTTGTTCGTCTCTTTCAAAAAACGGTTCTGGATCTGTCGCGCGATGCCGTTAACGCAGCCCACGGTCGGCAGGATCCACAACTCGTTACGCACCCCGACATCACCGTTAGCGCGACGATAGATCTGCACTTCACGATCTGCCGCTTGCGCAGGCAGATCCTGAAAATCAGGTTGATAGCGATACTGATCCAGATCGCTCAGATTCGTGCGCGTATTGTGGGCGTGAACGTGTTCCCCCGCCGCAATATCCGCCAATGCATAACCAATCGGTAGGCCATATTTAATGACGTTGGCCCCTTTTTCGATATCTGTTAACGCAAATTTATGTCCACGAGCAACATCCTGGCGCAGCGTTACGGTCTGGTTATCGACACTGATTTCAGTGCCTTCCGCCAAATCCACTAACGCGACCGCGACGTTATCCAGCGCATGGATCTTGATGTATTGCATATCAACCCCAGACCTTAGTTCAGTTCAATGGCGAAGTAGTCACGCGCATTGTTAAAGCAAATATTTCTCACCATCTCGCCCAGCAGGTTGATGTCCGCCGGTGCTTCGCCCGCTTCCACCCAGCGGCCAATCATCTGGCACAGAATGCGGCGGAAGTATTCGTGACGGGTGTACGACAGGAAGCTACGGCTGTCAGTCAGCATCCCAACAAAACGGCTCAGCAGACCGAGCTGTGCCAGTTGAGTCATCTGACGTTCCATACCGTCTTTCTGATCGTTAAACCACCAGCCGGAACCGAACTGCATTTTGCCTGGCATACCTTCGCCCTGGAAGTTACCGATCATGGTGCCCAGCACTTCGTTATCGCGCGGATTCAGGCAGTAGAGAATGGTTTTCGGCAGCAGGTTTTCTTCGTTCTGTTTGCTCAGCAGCTTAGACAGTTCTTCCGCCATCGGACGGTCGTTGATGGAGTCAAAGCCAACATCCGGCCCCAGCAGTTTGAACTGACGCAGGTTGTTATTACGCAGCGCGCCAATGTGGTACTGCTGTACCCAGCCGCGACGTGCGTATTCGGCGCCCAGGAATACCAGCACCGCAGTTTTGAACTGTGCGACTTCATGCTCACTCAGGGTTTCGCCTGCCAGACGACGTGCCAGGATGCTATCCAGTTCCGCTTCGTTCGCTTCGGCAAACATCACCACGTCCAGCGCGTGGTCAGACACTTTACAACCGTGAGCGGCGAAGTGATCCAGACGTTTGGTCAGAGCAGTTTGCAGGTCTGCAAAGCGGCGAATGTCGGTATCGGAAACTTCGCCCAGCTTCGCCATGTAGTCGTTAAAGGTCGCCTGTTCAATGTTGAAGGCTTTATCCGGACGCCAGCTCGGCAGCACTTTGATGTTGAAAGAGCCGTCTTTGGCGATCTCTGCGTGATGTTCCAGAGAGTCGATCGGGTCGTCGGTGGTGCCGACCATTTTCACGTTCATCTGCTGCATGATGCCGCGCGCGGAGAATTTGTCCTGCGCCAGCAGTTCGTTACATTCGTTCCAGATTTCATCTGCAGTAGACGGAGACAGCAGTTTGCCAGTGATGCCAAACGGACGACGCAGTTCGAGGTGCGTCCAGTGGTATAACGGGTTACCGATCGTGTGCGGAACGGTCGCCGCCCAGGCATCAAACTTCTCACGATCAGATGCATCACCAGTACACAGGCGCTCAGCAACACCATTGGTACGCATTGCACGCCATTTGTAGTGGTCGCCTTTCAGCCAGATGTCATACAGATTCTTAAAGCGATAGTCTTCTGCGATTTGCTGCGGCGGTAAATGGCAGTGGTAGTCGAAAATCGGCTGGTCTTTTGCGTAGTCGTGATACAGACGGCGGGCAAATTCAGTATCTAACAGGAAATCTTCAGTCATAAACGGAGTCATTATCGTCTTCCTCTCAACGAGTGAGCTAGCTTGCTTAGGGTGCGATGCTGACAAAGTTATCACACCAATTTCCAGAGCCCGAAGATATTTTCGTGAGTTAGATCAATAAACGTAGTTAAAAAAATTACTCTCAAAGTGGTAAATCCCTCTGCAAGCCGCGCCAGTTCTGGCTTCGCTCTCATCCAGTAATGCCCCTACAAATATTCCCACATTTGTGATGGCTCTCACCTTTTAAAGTTGTATGACAAGTTATCTTTCTGCCGTCGCGAATCATAAGTCGACGGAATGCAAATTGCCGATTCATTCATTTGTTAGATGAATTGGGTTGACCGGTACGGAAGCCGAATTAGCACGAAACTTTCATGGCAGCGTTCGGGGTGTACCGGTTTTTTTTTCGGTCATCCGGTCGTAACTAACATCCTCTGCCCCAGGCAGGATGATGACCGCGCTTATTGCGGATATAACAAAACGATGAGGTTTTACATGCGTAAAATTAAAGGGTTACGTTGGTACATGATCGCATTGGTGACGCTCGGCACCGTGCTCGGTTACCTGACGCGTAACACTGTGGCGGCAGCTGCACCAACTCTGATGGAAGAGTTAAACATCTCCACCCAACAGTATTCCTACATCATCGCAGCCTATTCTGCTGCATATACGGTCATGCAACCTGTAGCGGGTTATGTACTGGATGTTCTGGGGACGAAAATCGGTTACGCAATGTTTGCCGTGCTGTGGGCGGTATTCTGTGGCGCAACCGCACTGGCTGGTAGCTGGGGCGGTCTGGCGATTGCCCGTGGTGCGGTAGGTGCGGCAGAAGCAGCGATGATCCCTGCAGGTCTGAAAGCCAGTTCTGAATGGTTCCCGGCGAAAGAACGCTCCATCGCAGTAGGTTACTTTAACGTTGGTTCCTCAATTGGTGCGATGATTGCGCCGCCGCTGGTGGTATGGGCAATCGTCATGCACAGCTGGCAGATGGCATTTATTATCTCCGGTGCGTTGAGCTTTATCTGGGCGATGGCATGGCTGATTTTCTATAAACATCCACGCGACCAGAAACATCTGACCGATGAAGAACGTGACTACATTATTAATGGTCAGGAAGCCCAGCACCAGGTTGGCGCGGCGAAGAAAATGTCCGTTGCTCAGATCCTGCGTAACCGTCAGTTCTGGGGTATCGCATTACCGCGCTTCCTGGCTGAACCGGCCTGGGGTACTTTCAACGCGTGGATCCCGCTGTTCATGTTTAAAGTTTACGGCTTTAACCTGAAAGAGATCGCGATGTTCGCCTGGATGCCAATGCTGTTTGCTGACCTTGGTTGTATCCTCGGTGGTTACCTGCCGCCACTGTTCCAGCGTTGGTTTGGTGTGAACCTGATTGTTTCCCGTAAGATGGTGGTAACACTGGGTGCGGTACTGATGATTGGCCCAGGTATGATCGGTCTGTTCACCAACCCGTATGTCGCGATTATGCTGCTGTGTATCGGTGGTTTTGCTCACCAGGCGCTGTCTGGCGCGCTGATTACCCTCTCTTCTGACGTGTTTGGTCGTAACGAAGTGGCAACGGCAAACGGTCTGACTGGGATGTCTGCGTGGCTGGCAAGTACGCTGTTTGCGCTGGTTGTAGGTGCACTGGCTGACACCATCGGCTTCAGCCCGCTGTTCGCAGTACTGGCAGTGTTCGACCTGTTAGGCGCGCTGGTTATCTGGACCGTGTTGCAGAACAAACCGGCAATTGAGGTAGCGCAGGAATCACATAACGACCCCGCACCGCAACATTAACGCTAACTGTAAGTTTTAGTTTCCCTTCAAAGCCGCCTTCTCAGGCGGCTTTTTCACCACTGCGAGTAGAGCTAAGCTCGCAAAAGTGGTATAACAAATATAGTCTGCCGTATCATGCCTGGAGCGCATATGGAAATCACTGAACCACGCCGTTTGTACCAACAGCTCGCCGCTGACCTGAAAGAACGCATCGAGCAGGGCGTCTATCTGGTGGGTGATAAACTGCCCGCCGAACGTTTTATTTCTGATGAAAAAAACGTCAGCCGCACCGTGGTTCGTGAAGCTATCATCATGCTTGAAGTCGAGGGCTATGTAGAAGTACGCAAAGGCTCGGGAATTCATGTGGTTTCCAACCAGCCTCGCCATCAGCAGGCGGCGGACGCGAATATGGAATTTGCCAATTACGGTCCGTTTGAACTGCTCCAGGCACGTCAACTTATCGAAAGCAATATTGCCGAGTTTGCTGCAACCCAGGTAACGAAACAGGACATCATGAAACTGATGGCCATCCAGGAGCAGGCGCGCGGCGAACAATGCTTCCGTGATTCCGAGTGGGATTTGCAGTTTCATATTCAGGTCGCATTAGCGACGCAGAACTCTGCACTGGCTGCCATCGTAGAGAAAATGTGGACCCAGCGTAGCCATAACCCGTACTGGAAAAAGCTGCACGAGCACATTGATTCCCGTACCGTCGATAACTGGTGTGATGACCACGATCAGATCCTCAAAGCGTTGATACGCAAAGATCCTCATGCCGCCAAACTTGCAATGTGGCAGCATCTGGAAAATACCAAAATTATGTTGTTTAACGAAACCAGTGACGATTTCGAGTTCAATGCCGACCGCTATTTGTTCGCCGAGAATCCAGTCGTTCATCTGGATACTGTGGCCAACAGCAGCAAATAAACTCCCATTTCTGACAGGCGCAGCAACGCGCCTGTTCGCTTTATCAGTAAGCGAAAAGTATAAAGTGTCAGCCTGTGTAAATCCTCTCGCCACCCTCCTCTGCAATCAGCAAAATCAGACTCCACGGACATGTAATTTTGATAACGAACAACGTTGACCTTTGTTACAATTAGATTCAATTTGAATTTATGCTATTAAATGTTTTCTTATCTCACGTTTTAACAGGGAATAGTTCAGGCCGTATTGGTGTCTCGACCCGCAATATATACAACAACAGCAATAACCTGACGGGTGTGCATCATTTAAAACCGGCGTGGCGTTAACCGATTCACCAGGAATAATGAATGGAACTTTTGACCCAATTGCTGCAAGCCCTGTGGGCGCAGGATTTTGAAACCCTGGCCAATCCGTCGATGATTGGCATGTTGTATTTTGTCTTGTTTGTGATTTTGTTCCTCGAAAACGGCTTGCTTCCAGCGGCCTTTTTACCAGGCGACAGCTTGCTGGTGTTGGTCGGTGTATTGATTGCCAAAGGCGCAATGGGTTACCCGCAGACTATTATGCTGCTCACTGTTGCGGCCAGCCTCGGTTGCTGGGTCAGCTACATACAGGGGCGATGGCTGGGAAACACCCGTACCGTACAAAACTGGCTATCCCATTTACCTGCGCACTACCACCAACGCGCACACCATCTTTTTCATAAACACGGTTTATCTGCGCTGTTAATTGGTCGCTTTATCGCATTTGTCAGAACATTACTGCCAACCATTGCCGGATTGTCAGGGCTGAATAACGCCCGCTTTCAGTTCTTCAACTGGATGAGTGGCCTGCTGTGGGTGTTGATTCTGACAACCTTAGGTTACATGCTCGGCAAGACGCCGGTATTTTTGAAGTATGAGGACCAGCTGATGTCATGCCTGATGCTGCTCCCGGTGGTACTGCTGGTGTTCGGCCTGGCAGGTTCTCTGGTTGTGTTATGGAAAAAGAAATATGGAAATCGGGGGTAAAGGATGCAAATACCTCGCATGTCGCTTCGCCAGCTAGCCTGGTTCGGCGCTGCTATATTGCTGGCTGGCACGCTGCTGCTGGCCTGGTCTGCGGTTCGTCAACAAGAATCCACGCTGGCGATCCGCGCCATTCATCAAGGGACGACGATGCCGGACGGTTTTTCCATCTGGCATCACCTTGACGCTCATGGAATTCCTTTCAAAAGCATCACCCCTAAGAATGACACTCTGTTGATTACATTTGATTCCAGCGATCAAAGCGCCGCCGCCAAAGCGGTCCTCGATAGAACATTGCCTCATGGCTACATCATTGCGCAGCAGGACGATAATAATCAGGCCATGCAATGGCTGACCCGGCTGCGGGACAATTCTCATCGCTTCGGATAACTTCCTGTTATCCGAAACATATCACTCACTTTGGTGATTTCACCGTTACTGTCTATGATTAATAAGGCGGTGGTTAATACCACCGCCTCGTTGTCTGGACAATCGTTCCTCTGTAATGGGTCCGAGTCACAATGGAAGGTTCAAGAATGAAATACCGCATCGCTTTAGCTGTTTCTCTTTTTGCTCTTAGTGTCAGTAGTTATGCCACTACCCTTTGTCAGGAAAAGGAGCAAAATATCCTTAAGGAGATCAGCTATGCCGAAAAACACCAAAACCAGAATCGTATCAATGGCCTGAACAAAGCCCTTAGTGAAGTGCGGGCGAATTGTTCAGATAACCAGTTGCGTGCCGATCATCAAAAGAAAATCGCGAAGCAGAAAGATGAAGTGGCAGAACGCAAGCATGATTTAGCCGAGGCGAAACAAAAAGGCGATGCCGATAAGATTGCTAAACGCGAACGGAAACTGGCAGAAGCGCAGGAAGAGCTGAAAAAGCTGGAAGCGCGCGACTACTAATCCCCAATAGTTAATACTTACTCACCTGGAGAAAACTATGTCGAAAGAACACACTACGGAACACCTGCGTGCTGAGTTGAAATCCCTGTCCGATACGCTGGAAGAGGTGCTTAGCTCCTCTGGCGAAAAGTCAAAAGAAGAGCTGAGTAAGATTCGTAGCAAAGCGGAACAGGCACTGAAGCAGAGTCGCTATCGTCTGGGTGAAACCGGTGATGCGATTGCTAAACAAACCCGCGAAGCGGCGGCGCGTGCCGATGAGTATGTGCGTGAAAATCCGTGGGCGGGAGTTGGTATTGGCGCAGCCATCGGCGTGGTGCTGGGCGTTCTGCTGTCGCGTCGTTAATTATGGCGGACACTCATCACGCGCAAGGGCCCGGTAAAAGCGTTCTGGGAATCGGGCAGCGAATTGTCACCATCATGGTCGAAATGGTGGAGACGCGTCTGCGGCTGGCGGTGGTTGAGCTGGAAGAAGAAAAAGCCAATATCTTTCAGCTTTTACTGATGCTCGGCCTGACGATGCTTTTCGCTGCATTTGGTCTTATGAGCCTGATGGTGCTGATTATCTGGGCAGTTGATCCGCAATATCGCCTGAATGCAATGATTGCCACCACTGTGGTGTTGCTGCTTCTGGCACTCATCGGCGGTATCTGGACATTACGCAAGTCGCGCAAATCCACCTTGCTGCGCCATACGCGTCACGAACTGGCAAACGATCGACAACTTCTCGAGGAGGAGTCCCGTGAGCGGTAAAGTCGAACGTGAACAACGTAAGGCACAGCTGCTTCGTCAGATCCAGCAGCAACGGTTGGATCTTTCCGCCAGTCGGCGTGACTGGCTGGAGGCGACAGGCGCCTACGATCGTCGTTGGAATATGCTGTTGAGCCTGCGTTCCTGGGCGCTGGTCGGCAGCAGCGTGATGGCTATCTGGACGATTCGCCATCCGAATATGCTGGTCCGATGGGCCAGGCGCGGTTTTGGCGTCTGGAGTGCGTGGCGTCTGGTTAAAACCACCCTCAATCAGCAACAGCTTCGCGGTTGAATTCCTCTCTGGCCGGAACTATTCCGGCCTTATCCCTCAAATTTTTTGAAAATTTTTGACAGTTTTCCTTGCTAACAATCACCATTCACTACGTTTATGCTTCTCTCCATCGACAGCAATGACGCTAATACCGCGCCCTTGCACAAAAAAACAATCAGCAGCCTGAGTGGCGCAGTGGAGAGTATGATGAAAAAATTAGAAGATGTTGGTGTACTGGTAGCGCGTATTTTAATGCCGATTCTGTTCATTAGCGCAGGTTGGGGGAAAATTACTGGCTACGCGGGTACTCAACAATATATGGAAGCAATGGGCGTCCCGGGCTTTATGCTGCCGCTGGTGATCCTGCTTGAGTTCGGTGGCGGTTTGGCAATCCTGTTCGGTTTCCTGACTCGCACCACCGCGCTGTTTACCGCTGGCTTTACACTGTTGACGGCGTTTTTATTTCACAGCAACTTTGCTGAAGGCGTCAACTCGCTGATGTTCATGAAAAACCTGACAATTTCTGGCGGATTCCTGCTGCTGGCGATTACCGGACCGGGCGCGTATAGCATCGACCGTCTGCTGAATAAAAAGTGGTAAGCACGCGCTATACTTAACGATAAAAAACGAGGGGGAAACTCCTCGTTTCAGATTGTTGACAAAGTACGCGTTGTTCATGCCGGATGCGGCGTGAACGCTTTATCCGGCTTACAAAAACATGCAAATTCAATATATTGCAAGAACCTCGTAGGCCTGATAAGCATAGCGCATCAGGCAGTTTTGCGTTTGCCATCAGTCTCAAACGAGGAGAAACGCTCCTCGTTTTTGCTATTGGAGGAGAGAAAAATGGGTCAACTGATTGACGGCGTCTGGCATGACACCTGGTACGACACCAAATCCACTGGCGGTAAATTTCAACGTTCAGCTTCCGCATTTCGTAACTGGCTCACTGCCGATGGCGCACCAGGCCCCACTGGCAAAGGTGGATTTGCCGCAGAGAAAGATCGTTATCATCTCTATGTCTCACTCGCCTGCCCGTGGGCGCACCGCACGCTGATCATGCGTAAACTCAAAGGACTGGAACCGTTTATTTCCGTATCCGTGGTGAACCCGCTGATGCTGGAAAACGGCTGGACCTTTGATGACAGTTTCCCGGGTGCAACCGGCGATACGCTCTATCAACATGAATTCCTGTACCAGCTTTATCTCCACGCTGATCCACACTACAGCGGACGTGTTACTGTCCCCGTGCTGTGGGACAAAAAAAATCACACCATTGTCAGCAACGAATCAGCAGAAATCATCCGCATGTTCAATACCGCATTTGATGCGCTGGGCGCAAAAGCGGGCGATTATTACCCCCCGGCTCTGCAAACTAAAATTGACGAACTTAACGGCTGGATATACGACACCGTAAATAATGGCGTCTATAAAGCTGGTTTTGCCACCAGCCAGGAAGCCTACGACGAGGCGGTGGTGAAAGTGTTTGAATCACTGGCGCGTCTGGAACAGATATTAGGGCAGCATCGCTTCCTGACAGGTAACCAGCTAACCGAAGCCGATATTCGCCTGTGGACCACGCTGGTCCGTTTTGATCCGGTGTATGTCACCCACTTCAAGTGCGATAAGCACCGTATCAGCGATTACCTGAATTTGTATGGCTTCCTGCGCGATATCTATCAGATGCCGGGAATAGCTGAAACCGTCAATTTCGACCATATCCGTAATCACTACTTCCGCAGCCATAAGACCATCAACCCAACAGGAATTATTTCGATTGGCCCGTGGCAGGATCTCGATGAACCGCACGGGCGGGATGTTCGCTTCGGTTAAACAAAGGCACCCTTCGTGGTGCCTCTGGTTGTTGGCTAAGTGCGTGTTGTTCATGTCGGATGTGGCGGGAACGCCTTATCTGACCTACAAAACATTGTACATTCAATATATTGCAGAACCCGCCCAAGCCAGATAAGCGTAGCGCATCTGGCGATTTTGCGCTTGCCCTTATCCTTCACAGCGCCTTATTAATTCATCGCGATAATATTTACTGCAAATTCATTCATGTCTATTCTTAATTTGCTGCTTTAAAAACAAGTGATTGAGCAAAATTGAGGCAAAAATGGACTGGTATCTGAAAGTACTAAAAAATTATGTCGGTTTCCGGGGACGTGCACGGCGCAAAGAGTACTGGATGTTTATTCTAGTCAACATCATCTTTACGCTCGTGCTGGGGCTGCTGGATAAAATGCTGGGCTGGCAACGTGCCGGTGGCGAAGGCATCCTGACGACTATCTACGGCATTCTGGTATTTTTGCCGTGGTGGGCTGTACAGTTCCGTCGCCTGCATGACACCGACCGTTCAGCATGGTGGGTGCTACTGTTCTTAATTCCGTTTATCGGTTGGCTGATTATCATCATCTTTAACTGCCAGCCGGGGACACCAGGCGAAAACCGGTTTGGACCTGATCCAAAACTGGAACAGGAATAATAATTAAGCACCTTGTGAAAGGTGCTTTATAGATTATTTTCCAGCGAACAACTTTGGAATTTCCCGCAGACACCAGGATTTTGCTTCTCCCATACTGTCGCGACGCCAGGCCATAATAATATCGATTTCGCTGGTCGATTCCGGACTAACTACACGCAACCGTCCTTCAGCGATATCTTTTTCTACCATCGGGTACGGCATCGTTGCGACGCCAAGCCCTGCCAACAATGCCTGACGTTTATCTTCAATGGTGCTGACCGTCAGGCGCGGTTGTTTATCCAGTAACTGTACGGTCAATACCGGGCGTTCACGAGCAGTATCTGCCACTGCAATTCCGCGATATTTCACGCGCGTAACTTCAGAAAGCGGTTCCGGCTCCTGATGAATCGGGTGATCAGGCGCTGCCACGTAGACGTTCATCAAGGTGTAAAGCTTACGAGAGTTGATCTCCGACGAGGAACGAAAATGCATATCCGGCGCGATAACAATATCTGCTCGCCCCTGTTCCAGCCGCTCCCACGCCCCCGCCAGCACTTCGGTGATGATTGCCAGTTGGGTATTGGCTTTAGCCGCCAGTTTGTCGATCAACGGGAAAAAGGCAGGCGTGGGCACCAGCGCCTCGGTCACGATGGTGAGATGCGTTTCCCAACCACGCGCGAGGGCTTCGGCATCGGTGGTCAGTTTATCTGCGGCTTCCAGCAGAACACGTCCTCGCTCCAACAACATCCGCCCGACATTGGTGAATTTGGTGCGATGGCCCGAGCGGTCAAACAGCACCACATCGAGCTCTTCTTCCAGTTTTTGCATGGTGTAGCTAAGCGCGGAAGGCACGCGTCCCAGCTCATCGGCCGCCGCCGCAAAACTACCACGGCGATCGATCGCATCCATAACCCTTAGTGCTTCCAGCGTTAATGCCCTTTCTTTGGCCATTTCGTTCTCATTCAGGAAATTTGAACATACCGGGCAGAATATCTGGCTAACAATGTAGCGTCCAGCCCCTTACCATAAAAGGAAGTAAAGAGAGGTCAAGAATTATGATTACTACCCGAACTGCCAGGCAGTGTGGACAAGCAGACTACGGATGGTTGCAGGCCCGGTATACTTTTTCCTTTGGACACTACTTCGACCCTAAATTGTTAGGCTATGCCTCCCTGCGCGTGCTTAACCAGGAAGTGTTGGCCCCAGGAGCCGCCTTCCAGCCACGTACCTACCCAAAAGTTGATATTTTGAATGTGATTCTCGACGGAGAAGCAGAGTATCGGGACAGCGAAGGTAATCATGTTCAGGCCCACGCCGGTGAAGCCTTATTGCTTTCTACTCAGCCGGGCGTGAGTTATAGCGAACATAATATCAGCAAGGACAAACCGTTAACGCGAATGCAGCTCTGGCTGGATGCCTGCCCGCAACGGGAGAATCCGCTGATTCAAAAACTGGCGCTGAATATGGACAAGCAGCAATTAATCGCCTCGCCAGATGGCGCGAAAGGTAGCCTGCAACTGCGCCAGCAGGTGTGGCTGCATCATATTGTGCTCGCCGAGGGAGAAAGCGCGAACTTTCAACTGCACGGTCCGCGCGCTTATTTGCAATCGATCCACGGTCAATTTCATGCGCTTACGCATCACGAAGAGAAAGCTGCGCTGACCTGCGGTGATGGCGCATTTATTCGTGACGAGGCTAACATTACACTCGTTGCTGATTCCCCGCTGCGCGCTTTGCTGATAGATTTACCTGTCTAGTTTTTTTACAGGGAGAAGATGATGAGTAAAAAATCGGCGAAGAAACGTCAGCCAGTAAAGTCCGTTGCAGCAAAAGAAACCACCCGCGCTACCAAAAGTTTTGGCTATGAAGAGATGTTGAGTGAGTTGGAGGCGATAGTAGCCGACGCCGAAATACGGTTAGCCGAGGATGAAGCTACCGCATAAAAACAGATTGCCGGATGCGGCGTAAACGCCTTATCCGGCCTACAAAACCAACAAATTGCACACCCCGTAAGCCGGATAAGATGCGCCAGCATCGCATCCGGCACCAGGTACAAAACCCAACAACATCAACAAATCGCACAATCCGTAGGCCGGATAAGATGCGTCAGCATCGCATCCGGCATCAGGTATGACCTCCGAAATCCGGTGCTTACCTGGCCTTACTGGCCATAATCTCGATAATCTGCCGATCCGTTTGCTGCATTGAATGACTTGCCAGCGCACACAGGTTGGCGATTGACTGCTCAACATCATGCGCCACAATCCCTTCATTGCCAGTCACGGCGGTATCATCCAGCGCCATTAACACCGCTTTCCACGCCGCCGACGCACTGGTCGAAACCTTCATCGCGCAACTGTTCGACGCGCCATCGCAAATCATACCGCTAACATCACCGATCATGCTGCTGATTGCCATCGAGATGGTTTCATAACGCCCATCCACCAGCCATGCCATCCCAGCGGCGGCGCCCATTGCGGCGGTCGTTGCGGCACACAGCGCAGACAAACGCGGTAACTGGTTATGGATATAAATCGCGCTCAAATGCGAAAGCATCAGCGCGCGCGCCAGCCGTTCATCATCTGCCCCGAAGTGTTCCGCGACCACCACCACGGGCATTGTCGCGGTGATCCCCTGGTTGCCAGAACCGGAGTTACTCATTGCCGGAAGCGTTGCGCCCCCCATACGCGCATCGGATGCCGCGCTGGTACGAATCACAATTGAAGAGGAGAGATCTTTCGCCAGCAAACCGCGTGCACACTGTTTTTCCAGCGTCGCGCCAATATGCAGCCCCCAGTTCCCACTCAAACCTTCCTGCGATAACGCGCAGTTTAATTTCGCAGAATCGAGAATAAAGCGGATAGCCTCAAACGGCACTTCATTGACGAACTTCAGGATCTCGGCCAGCGTCGTTCTGGAGAGCACCGCCAGCGGCGACTCTTGCTCGCCCTCTGCCACACACGCCTGCTGGGTAAAAACCACGCCATTGTGCGTCTCGATATGCACAATGTTGGTATGTCCGCCGACGATGGTGACACAAGCCCACTGCTCGCCGTTCCAGACTTTGGCGCGTGAGAAGAGGATTTCATCGCAAGGTTCCTGGATCTTGACTGAGACTTTCCCCGCAGCCAGCAACGCTTTGGCATCAGCAATTGCCTGCGCCGTTGCGTCTTTCAGCACTTCCAGCCCGGCGTTGGCATTTCCACCTAACGCCCCCAGAGCCGCGGCAATCGGCAGCCCCACCATTCCCGTACCGGGAACGGTGACGCCCAGACCGTTCTTCATCAGATTTGGCGAAACCCAGGCTTCTACACGTTCAACCGGACCTTCCAGTTCTGCCGCAGCAACCGCCGCCGCCAGCGCCAGTGAGATCGGTTCAGTACATCCCAGCGCCGGTTTTACTTCCTCCTGAACTGCAAGGATGTAACGCTGCCATAACGGATTTAAAGTCGAATCAAACATAATAAAAACCTTAAAATTTCAGGTAAATCATGAAAATGCCAGGAACGGAGAAACGCAAAGCAACAAACCGGTGACGATAATCAGGTACAGAGAGGCACCTTTGTATTTGTGCAATGCCGGTACTTTGTAAACCAACCACGCCGGGATCAGGCACCCTACCATGCCGAAAATCGGGCTACAGATAGAGGTAAAGCTCAACACTGGCGCATTCAGTACGATGGCGCTCCAGGCCAGTAAAATGGCGAAAATCATGATGCCGCGCTGAACGAGATTTTCGTTAATCTTCTCAGCTGGCATCTTGCGGCGCAGGATGTTCATTACGATCCCTTGCGTTGCTTCGCGAAAGCCTAAATAGACGCCAAAGAACGCTGTCATTACGGCAAAGATATTGAGGATGACGCTAACCACTTTCACCCATGCTGCACCGTCGCCGCTAATAAACTGAGCTGCAATCGCCAGCGCGGAAATATTCTGCTCGTAGGCTTTTACTGCCTCGTCATGTCCCATCGCCAGAGTGAACGACACTGCGTAGAAAAAGACGGTGACAAACAGGATCCCAAACGCAATGTTCATCGCCCGCAACGCTTTGTGTCGTGCTACTTCGATCGATTTTTCTCGCGAGCGATAGGAAATCACCATCGGGCTTAACGTCTGAATAAACAGAATCGAGGTTAAGGTAAACGGCAGTGTGATAATGGCGTTTTTCACCAGCAGCCCCAGCGGCGGCAGCGAACCTACGTTATACAGATGCCACATCCCGACCATCGATACACCCAGCGCCGCCACCACCAGCAGTTTGGTCAGCACCATGCCGGTCGAAATTTTGAATAACAGTTTCTCGCCGCGTGAAGAGATAGCTACCAGAATACAAATCAGTACCAGGCCATAAAACGGACTGTCAGACAGCAATCCTTCCGTCACGCCGAAAGTATGCAGATAGGAGGCGCTATCGTTAGTGATGGCGGTGGAGTAAACAAACATCCAAATAACCAGCATCACAAAGTAAAGTGCACCTAACAAAATGCCCCAGTTTTTACCCAAATAACCACTAATGACACTCGGGTAATCTTTACACTCTGGAGATTCCGCCAGCGTATTAATAAACAATCGCTGAAACAGATACATTGCCGGGTAGCCAATCACTGATGAGAGCAAAAATACCCACAATCCCATCAATCCGACCTGCACCGGGAGAAAAACTATCCCCGCGCCAATCGCCATCCCAATACTCATAATCACCCAACCGGTGTCGGTACTGTCGAATTTGATAGCTTCACGCCATTCACTTTCACTCATTCCAGCACGACCCGCCGGGGTCGAAGCGTCTGCAATGACGCCTTTATTCGTTGCAATTTCCATAAGTTCTCGCTCAATATTTTGTAGGGCTTATTATTTTTTTCGAGCCGCATCAAGGCGATACGCGGTCTACGTTTTTTTGCAGGCGAGTTATTAGAATGAAGAAATGATACGCGTGAGGTCAGAGAAAATCTTCACAATCAAGACTTTGAAATAGCAATTATGGATAATAATTTTCTATCAAATCAATCTTAGAGAAATAGTTATTCTCTATTTGCGGCAGATCACAATAAAAAAGGGTGCACATTTTGTGCACCCCAGTATAAACGCAGATGAGATATCAGCCGCAGACCACTTTAATGGCCAGTCCTCCGCGTGAAGTTTCGCGGTATTTATCGTTCATATCTTTGCCGGTTTCGTACATCGTCTCGATAACTTTATCGAGAGAAACACGCGGTGCGGAAGTGCGTCCCATCGCCATCCGCGCGGCGTTCACGGCTTTAACAGCATTAATAGCATTGCGTTCAATACACGGAATTTGCACCTGCCCGGCAACCGGATCGCAGGTCAGTCCCAGGTTGTGTTCCATAGCGATTTCCGCCGCATTGCACACCTGCGCCGGGCTGCCGCCCAGCAGTTCGGTTAACCCTGCCGCCGCCATTGAACAGGCCACGCCAATTTCGCCCTGACAGCCCACTTCCGCACCGGAAATGGAGGCATTCATTTTATACAGCGCACCGATAGCGCCAGCCGCCAGCAGAAAACGGGCAATGGAGCGCTCATTGAGCGGGCGGCGGAATTTATCGTAATAGGCCAGCACCGCAGGAATAATGCCGCAAGCGCCGTTAGTTGGCGCTGTCACAACACGCCCGCCAGCGGCATTTTCTTCGCTGACTGCCAGAGCAAACATATTGATCCAGTCGATCACGTTCATCGGATCGTTAGAGATATTGTCGCTGGAAACCAGCAAACGCCGCAGCGCCACCGCCCGACGTGGCACATTGAGCGGGCCTGGCAGCACACCTTCGGTATTCATACCGCGTTCAATACCGTCATGCATCACCTGCCAGATACGCGAAAAACCAGCATCAATTTCGGCTTTGCTACGTAGCGCCAACTCGTTTTGCAGCATCAAACCAGAAATAGATAACCCGTTGTAATCACACATTTTCAGCAGCTCACCTGCTGAATGGAAATCGTAAGGGACGAGCGTTTCAACATCCAGTGACAAGCCGAATTGTTCTTCTTCGACAATAAATCCGCCACCGACTGAATAATAGGTTTTGCTTAACAGTTCTTCCTGCTTTTTCCACGCGGTAATACGCATCCCATTCTCATGACGGGGCAGCGTTTCCGCATGGAAAATAATGTTCTTTGCCACTGGGAAATCAACGACATGTGCGCCCGCTGCCACCGGCAACCTTCCGCTGCGCGTCACTAATTCCATAAATGCAGGTATCTCATCAATAACAACGTCCTGCGGACTATTTCCTGCCAGTCCCATGATGATAGCGATATCCGTGGCGTGACCTTTGCCCGTCAGTGACAACGATCCATAAAGATCGACCACAATGTGGCTCGTCGCGGTTAATAAGCCGCTCTTCTCCAGTCGATCAATAAAACTTTTTCCGGCATTCATTGGCCCCACGGTATGAGAACTGGAGGGACCAATCCCAATTTTGAAAATATCGAATGCACTAATCATATCCACACCCTCGGATTGCCGTTCGTGAAGAGGAGCGGAGCGACCCTGCGATCGCCCCGCTCAGGAGCTTTATGCGTTGCGTACCGCGATAGCTTCAATTTCCAGCTTCACATCTTTCGGCAAACGCGCTACCTGCACGCAGCTGCGTGTCGGGTAGGTCGCCTGATGCTCGTCAAAAAACTGCTTGTAGACTTCATTGATGGTGCCAAAGTCATTAAGGTCGGTAATGAACACCGTCATCTTCACGATATCGCCAACGGTCAGCCCGGCAGCAACCACGATCGCTTTGACGTTTTCCAGACTTAAACGCGCCTGATCTTTCACGTCCGCAGGGATCTCCCCGGTCTGCGGACAAACCGGAATTTGCCCGGAGGTGAATACCATACTGCCTAAATCAACGCCCTGAACATATGGGCCGATTGCGCCTGGCGCACGTTGCGTTTCGATAATCTTTTTCATACATCCTCCGGCATCAAAGCGCCTGGGTAAAGGTACGTGAAATCACATCCTGCTGCTGTTCACGGGTCAGTGCGTTGAAGCGCACGGCGTAGCCAGAGACACGGATTGTCAGGTTCGGGTATTTTTCCGGGTGCTCAATAGCATCCAGCAACATTTCCCGATTCATAACGTTGACGTTGAGGTGCTGACCGCCTTCCACATCCGCTTCGTGGTGGAAATAACCATCCAGCAGGCTGACAAGATTGGTTTTGCGTACCGGATCTTCTTTGCCCAGCGCCGCAGGGACAATTGAGAAGGTGTACGAAATACCGTCTTTAGCGTAGGTGAACGGCAGCTTGGCAACGGAGGTCAGCGAAGCCACGGCCCCTTTGCGGTCACGACCATGCATCGGGTTAGCACCTGGTGCGAACGGTGTACCGGCGCGACGACCATCCGGTGTGTTACCGGTTTTCTGGCCGTACACCACGTTAGAGGTGATGGTCAGAATCGACTGAGTTGGTACGGCGTTACGATAGGTTGGCAGGGCTTTAATTTTCTTCATAAAGCGTTCAACCAGGTCACAAGCAATGCTGTCTACACGCTCGTCGTTGTTGCCGTACTGCGGATATTCGCCGTCGATTTCAAAGTCCACCGCCAGGCCGTTTTCGTCACGGATTGGTTTCACGCGAGCATATTTAATTGCGGAAAGTGAATCCGTCGCCACCGACAGGCCCGCAATACCACATGCCATCGTGCGATAAACATCACGATCGTGCAGCGCCATCAGTGAGGCTTCGTAGCTGTACTTGTCGTGCATATAGTGGATGATGTTCAGCGCGCTGATGTACTGCACTGCCAGCCAGTCCATGAAATGGTCAAGGCTGCTCATGACTTTGTCGTAGTCCAGAACGTCGTCCATCAGTGGTGCTGTTTTCGGGCCGACCTGAATCTTCAGCTTCTCATCCACCCCGCCGTTAATTGCGTACAGCAGCGTTTTCGCCAGGTTAGCGCGTGCGCCGAAGAACTGCATCTGCTTACCAATCACCATCGGGCTGACGCAGCAGGCAATCGCGTAATCGTCGCTGTTGAAGTCAGTACGCATCAGATCGTCGTTTTCATACTGCAAAGAAGAAGTGACGATGGAGACTTGTGCCGCATATTTTTTGAAGGCAATCGGCAATGCTTCCGACCACAGAATGGTCAGGTTAGGTTCCGGTGCTGGCCCCATGGTGTGCAGTGTATGCAGATAACGGAAGGAGTTTTTGGTCACCAGCGTACGACCGTCCAGCCCCATCCCGCCGATGACTTCCGTTGCCCAGATAGGGTCGCCGGAGAACAGCGAATCAAATTCCGGCGTACGCAGGAAGCGCACCATGCGGATCTTCATGATGAAGTGGTCGATCAATTCCTGCGCCTGCTGCTCGTTGAGCACGCCGGCTTTGAAGTCACGTTCAATGTAGATATCGAGGAACGATGCAGTACGACCCAGCGACATCGCGCCGCCGTTTTGCGATTTCACCGCCGCCAGGTAAGCGAAGTAGAGCCACTGCACCGCTTCCTGCGCATTTTGCGCTGGACGAGAGATGTCGAAGCCGTATTTCGCCGCCATTTCCTGAATCTGCAGCAGCGCATGACGATGTTCTGCCAGCTCTTCACGCAGACGGATGGTGGCTTCCAGATCTTGCCCTTTTTCCAGACGAGACTGGAGATCGGCAAATTGCAGTTCGCGTTCACGGACCAGATAACTGATGCCGTACAACGCCACGCGGCGATAGTCACCGATAATACGCCCACGGCCATAACCGTCCGGCAGACCAGTCAATACGCCAGATTTACGGCAGCGCAGCATATCCGGTGAGTAAGCATCAAATACGCCCTGGTTATGGGTTTTACGCAGATCGGTAAACACGTATTCAAATTCGCTGTCCATTTCACGGCCATAGGCATGGAATGAACTTTTAATCATGTTGATGCCGCCAAACGGATGCAGCGCACGTTTCAGTGGCGCATCTGTTTGCAGGCCAACAATTTTTTCCAGCGGCTGGTTGATATAACCTGCATCATGGGCAGTAATAGTGGTGGCAATATTGGTATCGAAATCAACCGGCGCGTGGGTCGCGTTTTCGATACGAATACCTTCCATCACCTTTTCCCACAATGCCGTGGTGGCTGGCGTCGCTTCAGCGAGGAAGGATTCATCCCCTTCATACGGTGTATAGTTATGTTGAATAAAATCGCGGACATTAATTTCGTTTTTCCAGTCCGTACCTTTAAAGCCAAGCCATGCGTCGGCGTACAGCTTATCGCTGGTATCAATATCTACCTTCATGAAAAATAATCTCTCTACAATACTTCAACTAAATTATGCAAATTCTGCGGGTGCTTTAACTTTGCCTAAATGAATTGCATCTAGCGCAATCATTTTTTCTTCATTAGTCGGAATAACGGCGCAAATTACGCGCGCATTTTCACTGGACACAATTCTTTCACCGTAAGCGTTAGAGCGATTATTCATTTCTGCATCAATCTCTACGCCTAATACAGTCAAATGTTCCATGACCAGACGACGAATTAAACTTGAATTCTCACCTATTCCGCCGGTGAATATAATTCCATCCAGGCGATGTAATGAGGCAGCGTGTCCGGCAATATGACGGGCAATTCGGTGAACAAACGTTTTAATTGCCAGTTGTGCACGTTCATGACCTTCATGCCAGGCTTTTTCCAGTACACGCAGGTCGGAAGAAAGACCGGAAATCCCCAATAATCCCGATTCTTTATTCACCACGCGTTCCAGATCGCTAAGACTCTGGTTGGTTTGACTGGCCACCCAGGACATCGCGCCGAAGTCGACATCGCCACTGCGCGTCCCCATCATCAGCCCTTCCAGCGGCGTCATACCCATTGAAGTATCCACACTCTGCCCGTTACGAACCGCGCAAATAGACGCGCCATTGCCAAGATGCGCCACCACCAGGCCGGAGTCTTCTTCCGCCAGATCCAGCAGAGAATGCGCACGCTGGGACACATAGCGGTGAGACGTGCCGTGGAAGCCATAGCGGCGCACACCCAGCTCTTCGTAATATTTCCACGGCAGGCCGTATAAAAACGCTTCCGGGGCCATTGTCTGGTGGAAGCTGGTATCAAATACCGCTACCTGAGTTACGCCAGGAAATAATTGCTGGGCCGATTCAATGCCACTTAAATTGGCGTAATTATGCAGCGGCGCCAGTGGAGAAACGCGACGGATATTATCAATGACTTCATCGGTAATAATGGCGGACTCGGTAAAAATACTGCCGCCGTGGGCGATGCGGTGGCCAATTAAGGCCACGCTGTCATTTAAATTCCGTTTTTCCAGTTCAAACGCAATTGCCTTCAGTGCACCTTCGTAGCTGTGGTGAGCCAGCGGTGCTGGCTCTCCTCCATTTACGGATAAGAATGCATTTTCCGAATTAATACCGTCGGCAATACCTGACATTAATACATCACAGTTCGAGGCATCCAACACGGAAAACTTAATTGAAGACGAACCACAGTTAATAACCAAAACAACCGGAAATTCATTCATCTCTTTTCTCATCCTGAGTTACGGATTAAAACAGTTTGTATACGATGTTCAGGATGGTCAGCAGACCAATCACGGTAACAAACACGTTATCCAGACGACCACGGTATTTCGCCAGCGACGGCGCTTTACGGATGGCATACATCGGCAACAGGCACAGCAGTGAAGCGATAATCGGCGCGCCCATGGCTTCAATCAGGTCCAGAATGTTCGGGTTGGCGTAAGCAACTACCCAGGTGGAACCCATGATGAAGATCATGCTGATGGTGTTCAGTTTGCCGGAAGACACTTTCGTCTTATCGCCTTTGTAGCCGAACTTCAGTACCAGACCGTTCAGACCTTCCAGCGTTCCCAGATAGTGACCGAAGAAAGATTTGAAGATAGCAACCAGTGCGATAATAGAAGCGGCATATTCCAGTACGGTGGCGAACGTCGATTTCTCGCCGGACATGGAAGCAAAGTGGTTAGCCAGATAAGAAAGCACCGGAATGTTCTGTGCTTTTGCTTCCGCCATGTTTGCCGGAGACAGCGTAAACAGGCAGCTGAAGGCAAAGAACATGACCACGGCAACCATCAACATGCTGGCACGGGAGATGATCTGTGAGCATTTCTGCTCGGTGAAGTCGCGACCGAAGTCTTTCTCATACTCTTCACGCTTAGAAACCACGAAGGAAGAGACGATTGGCGAGAAGTTAAAGGAGAAGACCATGATGGAAATCCCCAGCCAGACGGTAATCAAGATACCGTCATGACCGGTTAACGTCAGCGCACTGAGGTCAACTTGATCAATAACAGCAGAGTTCCAGTAAGGGATCAGTGACAGAGAAATCAGTACCAGGCTGGCGATAAATGGCCATACCAGGTAACTCATCACTTTAACCATCAGATCCTTACCAAACCAAATGACGAACGCCATCAGCAGCAGCAGGAACAGCGCCACGAAGCCGCGGTTCAACGCCGCAAAGCCAAGCTGGTTTTCCCAGAACGTCATAAAGGTGTTGGTAATGGTTACGCCATAAATCCACAACAGTGGGCAAATCGCGAAGAAGTACAGGAACGTGATGACCACGCCACCCGTTTTACCAAAGTGCTCTTCCACCGTTTCCGTAATGTTGCCGGAAGGGTTAGAGCCTGAAAGACACAGACGCGCCAGCGCCCGGTGGCAATAAAACGCGATGGGGTATGCCAATACCAACATCAGAAGAATCGGGATCAGTCCGCCAAAACCTGCGCGGATAGGGAAGAACAGCACGCCGGCACCAATAGCTGTGCCGAACAAACCCAACGTCCATGTGGTATCTGATTTACGCCAGGACGATTGTTTTGTCTGGCTGGATACAATGCTATCTGAAGTACTCATATCCTATCCTCAACGAGATGATTAAGCGTCAACGAAACCGGTAATTTGAGAGACGCGAGAAAGATCGATATTGCCGCCGGAAATAATGCTGACGGTTTTTCTGTTTTGAATATATTGGTCTAATTTACCGCTTAACAAAGCAGCACATGCCAGAGCGCCTGCGCCTTCGGTGACGACTTTATTGCGCTGAATTAAGGCAATCATACTGTTTCTGATTTCGTCTTCGCTGACCAGCACGATGTCATCGACTAATTCACGAACGATTTGGTAAGTTAAATTACCCGGGCGGGCGACATCACAACCATCCGCCAGGGTGCCGGTAGTTCGGTGCGTGGTTATTTCTCCCGAGTGGAAAGAAGCCGCCATGCCGTGAACGTTTTCTGATTGCACACCGATAACACGAATTGTCGGGTTAATAGATTTAATCGCTACCGCAATACCAGCAATTAAACCGCCACCGCCAATTGGCACAATCACATTATCGACATCATAGAGATCTTCCATAATTTCCAGGCCAATCGTTCCCTGACCGGCAATCACTTTCGGATCATCATAAGGTGGGATAAAAATACGGCCTTCCGTTTCGACAATTTCGCTAACTTTGGCGATGGTGTCGTTAAAGTTGTCGCCGTGCAGAACAACTTCAGCGGAGTAGTCACATGTCGCCGCGACCTTGGATTTTGGCGCGCCTTTCGGCATTACCACTTTCCCGTCGATGCCCAGCATTGCGCAGGAGAGCGAAACCCCTTGCGCATGGTTACCCGCAGAACAGGCCACCACACCTTTGCGTTTTTCAGCATCAGTTAAAGAGCTTAATTTATTAAATGCGCCACGAATTTTAAATGAACCAGTACGCTGCATATTTTCAAACTTAAGGAATATTTCACCTTTGCAACGTTCACTAAAATAATTGGATCGAGGCATGCCTGTTTTATAAATTCGCCCAGCCAATCGTTGTTTTGCTTCGATAATGTCATTAATAGCAACCGGGAGATCGTATGTAATATGCATGATAAACCTCTTAACCTGAATTAAATATGTAGGTAACCGTAACCGACACCCGAGAAAAGACAGGTGGATTATTTATGTTTGAGAAAAACAAATAACTAATCAGCTTCTATTAATTGTCTTCGTCTACACCCATTATAAGATGAATACTCTTTGGCTAGTTCAACCAAAACCGATGCTGCTTTTTTAATACGATAATTTTTTGACCATACCGCGGCATATCGCGCCACGGGCAACGTTTCTTCAACCGGAATAGTAATAAATTGATTAGAACCAAAAGGTGAAGTCATATCACAAGGAATAACGGTTAAGAAATCAGCATTGAGAACAAGATTATAAATTGTCACGACTGAGTCGGTTTTAACGATGTTTTCAATACTGATGCCATTTCTTTGTAACGTGGTGAGAAGTTCGCTGTAGTATCCCATATTAGTTTGCGGCAACACCCACTGTTCGTTTTTCAACGACTCCAGCGTGGTAGTGCCGGTGCATGTTCGGGACTTGCTGGCCACCAGCACAAACTCGGACTCGAACAGCGGCTCAACATGCAAATCCTGAAGCTTCATCTCTGCACTTAACGTACCAATCGCAAAATCGAGGCGTCCGTCGCGGATAGCAGGTAAGAACGAGGACAACTGTGCTTCATACATTGAGACTTGCGCTCTCGGGAACACCTCTTTGAATTTGTTGATCATCCCGGACATAAAGGTAAAGCCAATTAGCGAAGGAAAACCAAATGAGACTTCCACCACGGCTTCAGAGGACATACCGCTTATCTCATTAACCATATTTTTCATTTCGCGGGTAATGGATTCGGAACGTGAGAGCAACAATTGACCGGCTGGCGTCAGCGTTACACCGGTATTTTTCCGTACCACTAATTCCACGCCAAAATAATCTTCAATATCGTTAATGATTTTACTTACAGCAGGTTGAGTTAAACCTAATTCTTTTGCAGCCGAGCCAATAGAGCCACTTCTGATGACTTCCTGAAAGACTACCAGGTGCTGCGTTTTAGGAAGAAGAATAGTGCTCATATCGGCCTGCATTAATTACCTCATTGACGACATGAAGTGTATCAAAATGGAATGAATAGGATATGTGCGACCACTCACAAATTAACTTTCAATTGCTTTCCAGGTATCTACTTAAATCAATATAAATCTTTAATATCAATAAGTTAACATAATAAAATCCGCGTAAAGCCTGACTTTTATCAAAAAACAAAGGGGGGGATAACCATATTTTATGGCGATAACAACACGCTTTATATAACTTATTAAAAATGCCCTGCGACGATATTTCAAGCAAATATCGTGTATTTCTCAGTCGAATTTTAAGTTAAATTTAATGAGCAAGTTATCAAATTTTATTATAAACAAATCATATTTACAGGTAAATAATGCGCCGCGTCACATTTTTTCGCGGAATTTGTTGGTCACAAAACATTTATTTTATCAATATTTTAAAAAGTCGAATACAGATATTGATCATCTCGAACAATTTATTAACGTCAATTTTTACCATCATAGCAGGATGTCATTTTGTGAATGCAATCGTTTTCCATGGTTTCTGCTGTCATCATAATGCACGGATAGCATTTTGTGTTGATGATCACAAAACTAATAATTCATATTTGCAGGTAAGTAATCTCGGGAGACAAAAAGGGTGACGAAAAAAGAGTATTTATACTGAAAAAAAGAAACTGACCGATAAGCCGCTTTCTTTTGGGTATAGCGTCGTGGACAGTCATTCATCTTACTGCCGCGCAAAAGCAAAAACCCGCCAGTTTGCACTGGCGGGTTTTCGTTGAAGAGGTGAAACTGACCGATAAGCCGCTTTCTTTTGGGTATAGCGTCGTGGACAGTCATTCATCTTACTGCCGCGCAAAAGCAAAAACCCGCCAGGGTGCCCGGG